>NZ_JAMYQZ010000017.1:0-83428 GCF_040321145.1 Mesorhizobium sp. M0514 | reverse complement strand
TTCGCGGGAATCAGGTGACGTGAACAATCACCAGCCTGCCATGACCGCCCCCTCTCAGCGAATTTGCAGAACTTTCAGCACACTACCGCTACCCTTCTAACTTGATCTCAAAATGCCTCAGCCACTCCTGCGCAACCGCCGAGTAAGGCTGTTCCGGTTTGGCAAGGTTCTTCATCTCATCCAAGATGCGCCCGGCGAGATGATTGAGCCCTTTGACAATTGGATCGCGGGCAGCCGCCCCCGGGTTCTGCTCTTCTAGAGTACCCGCATGGGTTTCGGCCAGATCCAGCATGTCGAGTACCAGTTCGGAGAGGAAATCGAGATGGCGCAGCACGCGCGTGCGCGCCTGCACCAACCCGAGGCGGTTCAAGCCATAGACTTGGATTGAAACAGCACCGCGCTCGCTCAGCTTGCGCGCTGTCCCATCCGTTGCCACCCCTGGCGCCACGCTCACCGCAGGCAATTGCTCGGCCGAGGCGGCAGCTGCAGTCTTGCCCACCGGCAACACGAGGCTGATCAGCGCGTCAGGGTCATTGTGGAAGACTAGGTGCTCTTCAGGCTTATCGAAGCAGGGGTTGAGGAGGAGAGGCCGTTCGCCGGCAAGAGACGGTGGCACGCCATTGGGCTTGGGTTGCTCCCAGAGCACTCTGGTGCCAGCAATGGGGAACGCGTCCTTTTTGCCGCTCAGCACTGGGCGCATTTTGGCCTCCCGCAGCTGGCGGTCGAACATACTCAAGAGGTCAGTTGTAGATGTGGGCGTGATCTGCTTGCGGCGTCGGTTACAATCGATGCAGCTAGGCAGGAGGTTGGTCCATTCCATCGCCAACCACCAGTAGCCGGGGCCCGTTTGACCCTCGATAGCGCCTTTGGGCCGGAAATGCTCGATGTCTACAGGTGCAGTGCTGGAGTAGTAGCTTTCGCAGTAAGCGCATTTTCCGTGAAACAGGGTCTCGAGCCGGCGGCTCACCTCCTCATCCTTGTAGGCTTTGAATTCAAATGCATCGGGTTTAGGCAGCGCAAAGTTCGCCAACGCCCTATCGAACTCGGTTTTCCCAATATCGTCGGTTTTGGATAGACCCTTTGGCGCGGGCTCATTGCCACGATCGACGGCGCGCATGGCTAAACAGTCCTCAGGGCAGCAAGAATCTTGGTTTTGGTTTCCTGGCGGAGGCTTTCAAGGCGCGCATACTTGGGTTTGGATTCCAGACGGCGCTTGTTCATATATTCAACGACGGCTTCCTGTACCAACCGATGTACATCGGTGGCGCCGATGGGCAGCGCTTGAGTGATATCCTTCAAGAACGCATCGACGATTTTCTGCTGCTCCGGTTCCAACGTTTTGCCAGTCTTAGCCAAAGCGAGCAGAGCAGAGACTTCTGCAAACTTGCGTTCCGTATCGGGACTATCAGTCGAGAACAGGCTGAAGAGGTCCGACGTCAGCAACTGCTCGATGGTCAGGTTGGAAACCGGCAACTCGACAAGTGATTCCACCATGACCGGCAGATCGTCGCCCTGGCGATCAGCCACCGGAACTCGCTGCAACACAAGCACTTCACCATCAGCCATGCCGCGCAGGCAAAGTGGATCGTGGGTAGTGGCGATGAAGGTAACGTTGGGAAGGGCTTTGCGCAGCGCCCGCATAATCTGCATCTTCCAACGTGGGTGAAGGTGAGCTTCAACCTCATCGATTAGTACAAGTGCACATGCGTCCTCAAACCTAACGAAACCGGGATTGAGCTTCTTGTCCATTAGGCCTCTGAGGATGTCACAAGCCATCGCAAGCACTGATCGGTACCCGGACGAGACCGTGTCGAGCGGTGCGCGCAGCGTTGCTGTGCCGGGCGTATCGGCAGATTGCACCATCATGCAGCGTTTGTTGGAAGGCTCCCGCTCGATCACCTCGAAGTCGCCTTCGATAGAGAGGATGACGCGCAAGGTTCGGACGACCATGTCGAAGTCCGATTGGGGCAAGCGGAGCAGCCACTTTTCAGGATTGCTCAACACCCAATTGGAATGAAAGAGTGTTTCGACCGAGCTTGGCGGACGAGCGGCCTCCAGGTAATGCCGATAGGCGCCATAGGCGAAGACCTGAGGCGTGTGCGGCATGCTCGTTAGTGAGAAGCCCTCCTTGGTGATATCGAGCGTCCGTCGGCCATCGGGCTGAAACGTGATGTCGATAATTGCCCTCGGACGGGGTGGAGCCTGTTGGTCGCCCATATAGGCCGGATCAAGCACATATTTGCGCGCAGGTTTCGGCTTCAAGGCTTGTCGAGTCCGCTCCTCAATCATGGCGAGGGCTAGCGCTTCGAGGATCGAACTCTTCCCAGCGGAATTTTCGCCAAGGATCAAGAGCGAGGGAACGGGACGGCTGGATTCGTTTGATGAGGTCTCCTGGATTGTGGGCTTTGGGATTTTGACTGTCAGGTCAGCGAGACCTTTGAAATCGCGTACCCGTACCGAGGCAAGAGATTTCGGACCGGATACGGCGGGGAGGGCGGCGGCATCACCTTCGAGGCTTTTAGGTTGCCTGGCTTTGCCCGCCACCCGACTCAATGCGTTGATCGACTCGGTAAGGCGTTTCCTGCCGTCTGCACGCTGCGCTAGCCAGCCAAAAAAAGCCGGTGTGCCAGCGCTAGGGCCTGGTTGCCGAACGCGCCGGGATATCCCTGCGCATAGGTCGTGCAGGAGTAAGTTCCAAGTGCCGCTATGTTCGCCGACATCGAAATCGAACGGATCTGTTTCGGGTGGCAACGTATCGAAACTCGTGCCTTCAACAATCTGGGCGAGGATAGCGAGCCGTGACGCAAAGGCGCGCGTCCGGCTTGCCACCAATGCTGGCCGGTCGAGGTGAAAGCCCGCGATCGTCGCCGTGCCGCGGCGACTCTTTGACTCGAAGGCGCCGTCAGGTCGAACCGTCAGATGGGGTGAGATGCTGTCGGCGCAGGGATCGAGCCAAAGCGGTTTTTCAATTTGCAGCGATCCATCATCAGCACCCCTACCTGTCGTCATTTTCAAGTCCGGAAACGGGGCACGGCGTCCCCATACTGGAAAGAATTGCCCTGGCTCTGGATGGCAGGACTCGCAGATTGGATAGAGGTTCGCCCATTCGTCGACGAGCCACACGTAGTATAGATGCGAGAGCTTGCCGTCCTTAGAGGGCGACGCGTCGGCCGGCGGCCGAAAGCGGTGCGCTTTGAGAGGTAATCGCGATTCGCAAAAGGCGCACTTGCCTTTGAATAGGCTCGTGAGGGTTTCGAGGATGGTGCTGCTCTCAATCGCACCGTTCAGGATTGGCGCACGCTCCTGAACTAGTCGCTCAGGGGATTGTGAGAGAAAGCTATGGAGGACGCCACGCGCCGATTGAGCGGTGTCTGATCTGAAATACGCCGGCACATCAACCGAATTGCGGTCCACGTAACGCATCTACCGAGGCTCCTTAGGCTTCAGGCACGATCTGCAACCTGGCTTTATGCTTTGGAATGGCGCCCTCCTCGTGTCGCAACGGAGGCTCAAAGTCGTGTCGCGTGCGGGTCATCAGCAGGTCCATGCGATCCCATACCTGCCGTCGCCACGCTTTCGTCGAGCCTTTGTACGAAGGCGGACCATCAATAAGTCCGCTGATCGCTGCGGCAAAACTTGTAGGATCGGCAGGGTCGCCCCAGCCTCCTCGTACCTCCTCAAGCAACAGTTCAATTTGATAGTATGCGATAAGGAACCGTCGCCAGCGATGGTCGTTGAAGTCAAACGCCGTCACGTCATTAGATCTCGGCTGCCCCACCATCAGAGCGCCTGCCCGATCGCCGAAATCAGCAAGCGCGGCAATCGTGGTCGGCTCCATCTTCAGGTTGAGCCCGCCTTCGGTTTCCTTGAGATAAATGTCCACGATCCGCTCGCGGTAGCCGGACAGGCCGGCAAGTCGCCGATCCTGCCAATCCTTGGCAGTGTTGAGGATAGACATGGCGAAGGCTGGCAGCGAACGGCAGCTTCCGATGGGAAACCAGTTTGTATCACTAACTTTCATAGGCAGGTGGACACGCCTTGCCTTGCGGGTTTCGTCATAGTCGCCGAGGGAAATGCCGAATGTGGGCCGGCTAGGCAGCAGCGCATCGAAGAACTGCATTGGGAAGTTACTGGAAATGCCACCATCGCTGAACAGAACGCGCTTCGGTTTCGCCTCCTCGCCTTCCGACAGGTCCTCGGTGAAATCGATTCTGTAGAGCGGCACCGCCGCAATCAGCACTGGAAAGCTGAGGCTCATTCGAACGCCGAGTACGACTGGTAGCAGATCGGGCGATGGAAATTTGCGTAGCCCCGAGCGCTGATCGGGGTCGCCACAAATGGACGCCATATAGTCCACGATCCAATCAGGCAACAGTCGCCGCATCTCGCCTTCTTTCCAGAAGTAGTTGCCGTCGCCCAGAGAGGGCAGCACGTGACCCAGCCCCAGGGACAGGTTAGTCGTCATCATGCGAAGGGTGATGGGAGGGGATGCCGCTGCGAGATCGCCGAAGGTCAGTGGGTTGTGTCCAGCCTGGAAAGGACCCTTGCGGCCAGCAGACTCTTCAACCACCATCGCGAGCCAGTCGGAGAAAGCATCGAAAGGTGCGCCTGGCTGGGTGCGACCGGGACAGAGCCCGAAGTCGTGCTCTGGGAACCCCTTCATGATGTCGCAGTAGATAGCATAGGCAAGCAGTGTAAGTGCGCCTAGTACCACCGCGATAAGGCCAATCGTCAGAGCGAACGCTAACGGCGCGCCGCCCCACGCTGCCATCAAGACGGCAAGTATTCCGATCGCCAAACCACCCACCGTCCATGGCCAGTAGCCAGAAACGACAGGCCAGATAGCTGCCTTCAGCCCACCTTCGGCGATAGCGACAAAGACTCGGTGTAGCGCGCGCAGTTTCGGCCATGGCTGAAACAGGTCGCCCAGGTGCTTTGCCATCTCATCCGGGATCATTGCGACCCGGTCAAAGCCGCCACTATCGCGTCCCAACTCAGCCGCGGCGGCGACAGCTGCGGCGATGGCACCCGCGGACGCACCGCCGATATTGCGGAAGCGGTACCGATCCTTCAATTGTAGCAGCGCCCTAGGATAGACCACGCCCGAGGTGATCCCGCCCTTCATGACCACGTCACATTCTTGCGATGGCGCGCTAGCTCCAGTGATCATGCTCGAACCTGTTTGGTTGCAGGGACTCCATTTTACGGAAAGCTAATGGAAGATCGGCAGTCAGGCTAGAGCAAAGGAAGAATTAGATGAGTATAAGTGCCGACCATTGCGCTGCCGACTGGTTGGCGCCCGAAGAAACTTAGCCAGTAATTCTTCGGCCTATCGCACGTTGGAGAGAACGGCCCTCCAGGATCCTAACGCACGCTACTGCGACAACAGAAATTTACCATTCAGTCAAATCTGATGTGAAGCGAACTCGGACAATGGTCTGAAAGGCGCTGCTTGTCGATGGGAACTGGCGAAGGCCACGAAAATTGTTCCTCAGAATTCGGCTTGATCGCCGCAGCTGCCTTTGTCCCATAAAGGAAGAATTCTATCGGCAGGATATTGTAGTCATCTGAGTTGGCAATCGTTGTGGGGTTCGGATTGCGAAACTCACGCCAGCACGAAGACATATTTTCATAAGGCTGTCGCAGCATCAAAATGTCAGGCCGCGCGTCCTTGTCGACGCCGCTTGCATTGGGCGCGTACCCGGTCAAAGCGGTCCAGATTTCGTCGGGTTTCGAGCCTGGTTGTGCATCCAACCTACGATTAAAGTCGCCAACCACCAGCCATGCCTCTCCCGAGGCTTCTCGGGCTTCGATCCATTTCCGCAATGGGTACATCTGCTGTCCTAGTGTATCGCACGCTCGATTGGCCGGCGTCCCCTTGGCCGGATCGTCCTGCCATGTCCTGTGGTCGACAAAATCGTCGAAACAACCACTCTTAAGATGAACGTCCAACACGCGAAGTCGACCGGCGCCATTGGTACCGAGAGTCCCATCCAATCCCCAGCGAATGTCGCGCAGAACTGTGCCGTCTAGAAATTTGACATCGAGAGCAGGGTAGTCCGCCGTCGCAATGATCTTGAGTGGGGATCCAGGGCGCAAGGCGACAGCGGTGTATTGTGTCCGAGTGGCTCCAGTCGGCCTTTGGGCGGTCATACCTTGCGCGGTGCAAATGGGGGATGCAGCCAAACCTTCGGCCGCCGCGAACTGCCCGCTTATGCAATGTCGCCAACCGCCCGCGACAGGAAACACCGCGTCATGCCGCAGGGCTCGTCACTTCTTGCAGGAACATTACGTCAGCGCTGACCATATCGCTCCAGCGCTTGAAGTCTGTGTAGTCATTGCCTTCGCGCCTGTAGTCGCCTGGAAAAACTGTTACGGTATCTCCCTGGTAGACAAGTGTCTGAATATTCCAATTGCCGATTTTTACGTCGGCCGCTTGCGCAGTGGATGCGGCGATGCCGAGCCAAATCGATACAACAATAATGCTTTCATCGCGCCGTACCCCTCAGTTGCATCACACTCTAAACGTCCGCGATCAGGCCCGCATCCACAAACCTCAGAGACCAATGAACTCAGTGCTCTTTCCCGATCTGCAAGCAGGATGTTCGCACCACTAGCCGTCTTTCGGCGTTAAGGTGAGGTAAGAGGAAATTCTGTCTTTGCGCATTCCTTCTCGTTCTTCAAATCTGTTTTTGATGGAGCGCATACCCAAACGGCAACGCTGGGCGTGAAGTGGTTCAATGCATGCATCATTTCTGACTTTTTCTCAGCACAGTTTCGCTGTGCGCAGTCCACGAGAACTAAGCCGGGCGTGCGTATTGCCGCAGCTGGTGCGGTTTTCTGAAATTCACTTGACTGCCTTAAGGCGCGCTCAAGTGCGCGGTCCCAAAAATAGACGGGTTCTATTGCGAGTAGGTGGTCTTGAT
Source organism: Mesorhizobium sp. M0514 (assembly GCF_040321145.1). Classification (NCBI taxonomy): domain Bacteria; kingdom Pseudomonadati; phylum Pseudomonadota; class Alphaproteobacteria; order Hyphomicrobiales; family Phyllobacteriaceae; genus Mesorhizobium; species Mesorhizobium sp. M0514. The sequence continues at coordinate 76,502 of NZ_JAMYQZ010000017.1, read as the reverse complement.
CGACACAGTCTATTGGCTCACCTCCAAGAGTTATGCCCTTGACCATGTCGGGGCAATATTTTGCCCTCGACTCTATCCGACTATCGTCGGCACGCTCGAGCGACATAAGTGAGCTGAGGACGTCCCCGTCATCCACGACAAGCGTGTTGCTGCCATACTTGTCCGAGTAATCAATGTCACAGGTGTTTGGGCCGTTGGTTGCGCCGTACCCGTCCACCTGCGGCCCCATATCTCGCAGTGCCACATTGATGAAAGTTGATCCTCCCGCGTCGAGCTTTACGTCGTCAAGTATCCTTTTGTGTGTATTAATATCTATCAGATAGAAATGGCCAGTAGTTATCTCTGAATTTTCGCCAATTATTGAGCACGCAAAATCCTGACGCGCCGTTACTGAAGACAGCCCCTTGTTTGTGAGGGTGAACCTTAGGAATGGAATATGTTTGAATACCTCGTCGACTTGAGACGAAGCAGGCGTGTCGTCGAGTCCGATGTTTATAAAATCGGGTCTAAGAAATTCAAGCTTTAGGACTGCGCCGTCCTGACGTAGTAACTTGAGAATATTTCCTTGAATTGGCACAATTAACGCTGCAGCGGCTATGACTGCCGCAGGAAATCCTATCCAGTCCTTTACAAACTTCGCTGCGTTTATAAAGCGGTCGCGTGTTGTTTCCGCTTTTCGTCCTATATCAGAACGACAAATCGGGCAAACAACCGCCTTGTCCGGAATTGTACTTTGGCATTTGGGACAGTGCTTCTCTTGTGTGCTTTGATGGAGTTCGGGCATTGTCACTCCTCATCTCCGGGCAGCAAAGCCTGCTGTGTAAAAACCGCGCAAGGCCGGCGGGTCAAGCAGCCCAGACTGCCGACCCTATCACGGCTAGCGCGAAAGGTTGCGGACCGTTGGGTACGTTCGAAGCCACGACCCGGACGCGCCAGTCGCCAGCGGACGCCACTCCGATGTCGATGACCTCAACGTTATTGGCAGCGTCGAACTGGGTGGCTCCTGCGGCTGCATTGCCCAAGTGGTTGACACCGTCGGGTCCTGTCAGGATCACGTTGAGGTTGTTGACGAGGCGAGGTCCCGGGAAATCGGAATAGGCAAGAACCAGGCGAAGCGGACCGGAGGCTGGCCCCAGGGTCAGGATACGTTCCAATTGGTTGCCGGTCGTGAGGCCGGCTCCCTCGTAAAAAAGGTTTCTCAGCGGCGGGCGAGGCGTCAGCACTGCGTCGAGGTTCACCCGCCCGTGTCCCTCGTCGTTATTGGGGCGTTGAGTGCCGTTTAGGCTGACCGCACCCGCAATCAGGGTCGCTTTGAGGAGCGCGGCTGACGGGCTGGTGATGTTGGCTTTCTTGCGCAGGTATTCGCGGATGAGGCCCACTGCACCGGCCGTCAATGGCGTGGCCATGCTGGTGCCGCTGTCGAGCATGTAAAGGCTCGACGAACCGAAGCGACCGTAGCCCCACTGGTTGGAGGCCACCACACGCGAGCGTGTCGACAGAATGTAAGTGCCCGGCGCGACGACATCTGGTTTAATACGGTTGTCGGCTGTTGGCCCCCGACTCGAGAAAGCCGCCATCTCATTCGGATTGTCCGCAAGCGGGTCGTTGTGAAGTGGTGGGCTCGGATAGTCGGCAGGCCAATATTTTCCGTAAGTCCCCGGCGAACCGGGGCGGTTGTTCTCGCTCGCTCCGACAGTGATGCAGTTCTTGGCCGTACCCGGTGAGGTGACGCTTCCGGGATCGACAACGCCGTCGCCGTTTCGGTCGGAGCCGTCGTTACCGGCCGCGAACAGGATGCAGAAATCGGGATGATCCCAAACGAACTGATCGAGCTGCTGGCACTGATCATCATAAGCGCCGGGATCGCCGCCGCCCCAGGAGTTGGAGTGAACGCGTGCGCCCTGCTGATAGGCCCAGGCGAAGAGTGTTTTAAGGTCCGCAGGCAGACCGGACAGCAGGTAGCGGCCGGGCTTTTCATTGAAGCTGGGATCTTTCCACTTCATTTCCTGTTCGACAGCCTGGAAGACCAATTTGGCCTTATAGGAAAGCCCGCGGACCGGGCCGACCAAGCCGGGAAGGTTTGTGCTACCGGTGCCATCGCCAAGTACCGAGCCAGAGGTATGCGTACCGTGCCCGCTATTAAGGTCTGCTGGACCATCATCGCTGCCCGGATTCTTGACGTAGGGCGCGTAGTAAGCCCCCATGGGATAACTCTTGACGGCAACCACGCGGCCTTTGAAATCCGGGTGGATTGTCTTGGGGTCGCCGTTGTCGAGACCGGTGTCGCACACCGCGATGATCTCGCCCGCGCCCGCGAGACCAAGGCCACTGGCGTTTGCCGCGGCCAGACTGGCCGCCGACCCCATGATCACCGCAGCCTGGTCATTAGTCGTGCGTCGGACCGATTGCGGCGCGATGTTCCGCACGCCGTGGACCCGCGACAAGTCACGCAACCGCACCTCAAGGCGGTCATCCTTTCCCTTGCTAGAAGCCTTGGCGCGCACAATCATCACGGGAGATCTCGGTGGGAAATCGAGAATTTCGAAGCCGAGACGGCGAACCTTGGGTAGCGCCTTTTCAGCCAAGTCTCTGCGGAAGAACTGTATCACATAGGCACCCGGCAGATACTGCGAACGCGGGGTCAGCGGATCGGGTTTTCCCTCTTTGCGGCCGGTCGCCTGCGGCGACAGTCGCGCCGAGTAAGGCAGGTGGCCCATCCATCGCACGGAAGGCAGAGCGGCCACCTTGGACACAGACTTGAGGTCCAAGCGAACGACCATGGTGAAACCCGACCACGGCGCGACGATCTCACCCCCGGCGCCGCGAACAGCGGAAAGCCAGGCTTTTTTGATGGGACCGACGAACTGAACCAGATAGTGATGCGGCCCCGGCGGCAGCGTCGGCGCGCCGCGATATCGGGGATGGGCTTTGGCCTCACCCGTCGCTGCGATGCGCGGGATGTTCGTGTCGATAGCTCCATCGGCGCCATCGATGACGTATTGGTCGCTGATGTCTTCGGTCAGTCGCCCTTGGCGGACGGCGTCGACGGCCGTGTCATCGACCTGCGCCACGAGGAAAGCAGGGTACGTGGCGAGAATCCGTGCGCCAGGCCTCGCCTCGATCGTCTTGCGATCGACATCGTAGATCTTGAGTGTTTGTGTCATCCGCAGACTTCTCGAAAAGGATCATTGAAAGACGAAGTGGTCGTCGCGTTATCCCGCAGTATGCAAAGCAGGATCTTGAACAGGGTCGAGTTCGACCCTAATGCCAGCAAACACTATATTCACTTCTCGCCTCTCTGCAAGGTCAAGTTCGGTAGTGGGCAGGGCCGCCTAAGATCCTTTTTCTCCATAAGTATCTGCAACAAATTCGTTTGGCTTGTGGCTTCAAGTTCGTCGCTAGACCGCATTTGTAGATCTGATCGGCTCAGGGAGGGCAGAAAATCAATTTTACTTTCTTAAAAAAAGAGGATCAAATCATTCTCCCAGTAGGTCGCAGTAAATGGCTGGTTGGGGAGGCTGGGGAAAAATGGGCAAAGTTCGATGGGTTTGGCTGGCTATGCCTATGCTTGGTGGGTGTGCTGCCTATCCACTGCCCGACGATGTTACGGGCTACAGCAGCCGTGACATTGCGACCCAAGTCCGATGCGACGCGCGATATGCGGCTCAGGATCTCTGGCTCATAGAGCGCTTCAAGGCATACGGGAAGCGAGTGCGATATGAAGGCATGGACGGCTCTGAGACTGCGGCATGGCTGCTGAGTAATCGAGAAAACTTTTACGCGCTTAATCTCAATCAAATCGAACCCAAGCGGGAACGCAACGCCTTTAACTTCTATCGTAACGTTTTAATAAGCTATGATTTTTCGTTGGACGGTACTTTCCAGAACGATTCTGGATTGTCGGCTTCCGTTCTCGGCGAATTCACCAGCCGGACCAATACGATTGGCATCGATATAGGCAGCACGCGCACACGCCAAGGTAAACGGCAGTTCCGCGTCTTCGACACCTTTGAGTCGTTGGCGATCAAAACACCAGAAGGACTGTGCAAGAATTTCAACAGAGTGACGCCTACGTCGAAGTTGCCGGAAAAGAGTTATACCAGTGCAACCAACCACCTGTTTCCGAGCACTGGAGCGCTTCGGATGCACAATCTGATCGAAGACTTTCTCGTTCAAAATGAGACCGGGAATTTGGGCGGCGAAAAGGACGACTGGAAGACCGCGCATATGACTGACACGATAACGTTCACTACGAAGACCAAGGGCGATCTATCTCCATCGACCAGCATCAATGCGGAAGGCACGGGATGGAGGCTCGCAAGCTTAGGTCTGACCAGCAAGAACTATAGGCAGGACGTCCACACAATCATCATTGACTTGAGCCTTTCGAGCAAACCGTCGACCATTGTGACGGATGAATACGGACGTCTCGCCTTGCCCGGGGCTAAGCCATTGATCGAAACCGGAAATCGAAATCTCGATCGTGCCAAGGAAGATAATTTCAGAGATGACTTCCGTCGTCTCTCGACAATCGTGACGTACAATTAAGGTTTTCTACGCCAACCGGAGGGTCAGATGGCATCGTTCGACGCCGCGGAATTTATTGAGGCCATGACTCAGATGGCAGCAAACGAGAAATTCAAAAAGAGATTCATTGACCAGGTGTCGGCTTCGCGATTGGCTATCCGGGTCAGTTCAGAGTTAGAAAAGATCTACCAGAATGTCGCGGCAACAGCGAACCCTGACGGCGACGTCCTCCATCCCTTTCCAACCCCTAAGCCGAGTCCAAAGCCCAAGAAAGGGAAGTAGATTTATCGCGCACGTCCTTTGCCCATTCGATAGTACTACCCTTGAGGGCGGCTGAACTGTGCGAAAAGGTACGGTCAAACACTGTCGAGTTTCATCGTTATGAGCAGCTATTGCTGGTTTGAGCAGCGGGCTTGCCCTGGTCAGCTTAACTGGACGTCCGTTATCGGAAATCGGACCCCGGGAGCGGCCAGTCGGCTTGCGGCCCCAAGATCGTGTCCCGCGGCGTGGTGTAGCTGGCGGCATTTAGTCGCCGTGCTCTCAGGCATGGCCGGGCTGATCAGCGCGCCACGGCTGGCAGGCTGATCAGGGGATCATCGCTCATCTGGCTTATCGTTTCCAGAGTCATATATCTGGCCCGCTGCACTGCCCATTCATCGTTCTGTTCGAGCAGGATTGCGCCGACGAGGCGCACGATCGCATCGTCGTTCGGGAAGATTCCGACGACCTCGGTGCGCCGCTTGATCTCGCCGTTGAGACGTTCGATCGGATTCGTCGAGTGGAGCTTGGCGCGATGTTCCTTGGGGAAGGTCATGTAGGCCAGCACGTCGGGCTCGGCGTCGTCCATGATTGTCGCCAGCTTCGGCACCTTCGGCCGGATCTGGTCGGCGACGGCGCGCCATTGTACGGACGCGGCCTCGGGCGTTTCCTGGGCGAAAGCGGTGGCGATGAAGGCTGAGACGACCCTGCGGCCGCTCTTGCCGGCATGGGCCAGCACGTTCCTCATGAAATGGACGCGGCACCTCTGCCATGTCGCGCACAGCACCTTGGTGACGGCCGCCTTGAGGCCTTCGTGAGCATCGGAGACGACGAGCTTGACGCCGCGCAGGCCGCGACGTGTCAGCTTGCGCAGGAACTCTGTCCAGATCGGCTCGGCCTCCGAGGTGCCAATCTCCATGCCCAGTACCTCGCGCCGGCCGTCCGCGTTGACGCCGACGGCGATAATAACGGCGACCGAGACGATCCGCCCACCGCGGCGGACCTTCAGGTAAGTGGCGTCGATCCACAGGTATGGCCAATCACCCTCGATCGGCCGATCGAGGTTAGCGCCTTCTCGGCCATGCGGCGCGGTTCGAGGAAACCTGGGAAGTAGCTTCCCTTCCTGAGCTTCGGGATGCGCAGCTCGACCGTGCCGGCCCGCGTCTCCCAGTCCCGGTCGCGGTAGCTATTGCGTTGGGCGAGCCGCAGCGGGTTCTCTCGCCATAGCTGGCGCCGGTGGCCGCGCCCACCTCCATTTCCATCAGTCGCTCGGCGGCAAAGCCGATCATCTCCCGCAGCAGATCGGCATCCGGGGTCTTCTCCACGAGCGTGCGCAGGTTCATCATGTCGTCGGTCATCGGTGGTCCTTCCGAAATGGGTTGGCGTCAACAACCAAACCCTACCGGAAAGCGCCGATGACCACCCACACCCCGCTCGCTCGCTACAGCGCTACTAACGGCGCGCTCGTGAGCGGCTTCGCTACCGCCGAGCTACACCACCTGATGGGACACGACCGGCCCCCGGCCCCAAACCAACCGTCATCATCCGCTAACCTTAATAGTGTCCTGGAAAGAAAGTTGACCCCTCCGGGCCTACGACTTGGCGACGACTTTCGGCGTCTTTCGACGGTCAGTATGATTTCCGGCGGTTGGAGATTTGTATCGGCGTTTGATGAACGGCCGCTGTTGGGTTCAAAGTGGATGGTCGCGTTATTGTATGGACAGCAGGTTTGCGGCGTCCCTCGGTTGAGTTCGCCCACGGGTTTTTGCTCTTGAGTTCATCCAGATAATCGGCCCACCACTGCATCATGTTGATGCGCTCCTCCCAGTGCTCTGCCCTGGCATAGGCGCGCCGAACGTCGTTGTTCTCAATGTGGGCCAGCTGCCGCTCTATGGCGTCCGGATGCCACTTGCCGCATTCGTTCAGCAGAGTTGATGCCGTTGCTCGAAAGCCGTGCGCGGTAGCTTCTTCCTTGCCGTAACCCATACGACGCAGTGCGGCGTTTAGCGTATTGTCGGAAATCGGACGTGAAGCCGATCGAACACTAGGAAACAGCAGCGATCCACCACCAGAAATTTCCCTGAGTGAAGTCAGGACGCTGATCGCCTGCTTTGATAGGGGTATGCGGTGCGGCCGTCGCATTTTCATGCGTGCTTCCGGGATGGTCCACACCGAGCTTTCAAAATCGAACTCTTCCCATTCAGCGACGCGAAGCTCCCCGGGGCGGGGAAACAGCAGCGCTATCAGCATCAGACCGGCCCGGGTTGTAGGCTGTCCGTCAAATGCATCGATCGCCCTCAGCAAACCGCCCAACGCCTTCGGGTCGGTAATCGCGGCGCGAGACGTTACGGTCGGACTGATGAGTGCGCCTCTGAGGGCGAAGGTCGGATCTGTCTCGGCGCGTGCGGTCGCGATTGCGTATCGAAACACGCTGCCGATCGTGGAGCGCAGTCGCCTGGCCGACTCGTATCGACCGCGAACCTCCACGCGGCGGAGGGCGGTAAGGATGGTGGCCGGGTCGATCTCCCGAATGCACTTGTCGCCAATTATCGGATAGGCAAAGTCGAGCAGCCATTTGACCTTGCTGATCGTCCGGTCCGCACGTCCCTCCTTCTTTAGTTTGTCAACATATTCGTCCGCGATTGAGCGAAAGGAGTCCTTTGCCGAATCGGCCTTCCGCAAGCTGCGTTCCTTTCCAGGGTCGACGCCAGCTAGCAGGAGCCTTTTAGCGTCATCGCGCGCCTCCCGTGCCTCGGCGAGAGAGATAAGGGGATAGCTGCCCAGCGCGAGCAGTTTCTGCTTGCCGTCAAAGCGGTAGGCGAGCCGCCAGAGGCGAGAGCCCGTGGGCTGTACCCATAGCTGCAGCCCGCCCCCATCAGATAATTTCACGAGCTTGGAAGCAGGGCGGGCATTTCGACATTTCACGTCAGAGAGGGGCATTCGTCAGGTCTCCCTTGGCTGTTTCGATACCATCAGGATGTCGAATACCAACGGAAATACCATCCCCCCGCCTCGTTGGACCAAATGCTCCTGAAGCGCTCCCTGTCCCGCTCAACTGCGCAATGCGACTGCAAAAGATCAACAATTCCAAGCGCTTGCAGAAGCTGCAGCGTAGAAGGTTCGGTGAAAGGGAGTGTCGGGAGAAGGGGGGATGGTGCCCAGAGGCGGATTCGAACCACCGACACGCGGATTTTCAGTCCGCTGCTCTACCAACTGAGCTATCTGGGCCTCGCCGGGAAACGAGACATCGCCTGACCGGATTTCAGGAAAGCGCCGTGGGGCACCCCTTGAAAGCGCGTGGGTTATAGCACGGGAATCCGGCCTGTCCAGCGCCTAAGCGCTGATTTTCCGGGGCAATTGTCGCAGACAATACCGACGCCGGCAAAGCAGCAATTGCGTAAGGTCGGCGAAGTGGAATTGCGCGGCCGGCACCGCCCAAACCCTACTTCGGCTCGTCGCTCTCGTCCTCGTCATCCCGCGCGGTGATGACATAGGCGCCCTTCAGCCAGCGGTTGAGGTCGATGTCCTTGCAGCGCTTCGAACAGAACGGATAGGTCTCGCGCGCCGACGGCTTGCCGCATTCGGGGCAGGGGCGCTTCGGGCGCAGTGGTGTGACCTTATCGTCCAGGCTCATGGCCGCGCGGTATGCCAGCTGGTGTGGACCTTGAAGCCTTCGCCCGAAAGCAGCGCCACTGTCTCGTAGAGCGGCAGGCCGACGATGTTGGTGTAGGAGCCGACCAGCTTGACGACGAACGACCCGGCGAGACCCTGGACGGCATAGCCGCCGGCCTTGCCGCGCCATTCGCCGGAGGCTACATAGGCGTCGATCTCCTCGCGCGGCAGCCGCTTGAAGCGAACCCTGGATTCAACCAGCCTTTGGCGCAGCTTGCCGCCCGGCGTAATCAGGCAGATGCCGGAATAGACCCGGTGCGAACGGCCCGAAAGCAGTCCAAGGCAATTGGCGGCGTCGTCCAGCGTCTCGGCCTTGGGCAGGATACGGCGTCCGACCGCGACCACCGTATCGGCGGCCAGCACGAAGCCCGGCGCATAGTCTTCCTCGCTTTTCAGCGAGGCCAGAGCCTTCTCGGCCTTTTCCTTCGACAGCCGCTTGGCCAGCGAGCGCGGATGTTCGGCGCGCAGCGGCGTTTCGTCGACATCGGCCGGCAGCACGCGGTCCGGCTCGATGCCGGCCTGTTGCAACAGTTCGATCCGGCGCGGCGAACCAGAGGCAAGCACGAGCTTCTGCAGGATGCTCATCGCGGTTCGCGCCGGACTGTTACTTGAAACGGTAGGTGATGCGGCCCTTGGTCAGGTCATAGGGCGTCATCTCGACCAGGACCTTGTCGCCGGTCAGCACACGGATGCGGTTCTTGCGCATGCGGCCGGCCGTATGGGCGATGATCTCGTGTTCGTTTTCGAGCTTCACCCGGAACATCGCGTTGGGCAACAATTCCGTCACGACACCCGGAAACTCGAGGACTTCTTCCTTCGGCATTCGATACCTTTGCTTGGATTGCAGTTCCGGCGCCCTGGAGCGCCCAGGCCGGAATTTCGGCGGAACCTATATGATAATCGTGCGCTTGTGAACACGCTTAGATCGCGTCATAAGCGACGCGCTCCAAGCTTTCGTTTTATGCATGTCGTTGTCTCAAAACCGGGACCGCTTTTGAGCGACATGCATCAATCCGCCGCGTTTTTTACCTCCGGAAGCAGAAAACGTCGGCTGATGCGCGCTTTCAGCCGTTCTCTCACGTCGCGATAGCTGGCCATGATCTGCTCGCGCCTGCCGCCGACATCGGTCGGATCCGGCATCGGCCAGTATTCGACGTCGACGGCAAGCGAGCGGGTGAGCTCGAGCGCGGCGTGGTGGGCTTCCGGCGCCAGGGTGACGATCAGGTCGAAATAATCGTCCTCGAGATCGTCCATCGAGCGCGGCTGGCGCTCGCCCAGCGTCAGGCCCTCTTCGGCCAGCACCGCGTCGACGAACGGATCGCGCTCGCCCCTGTGCACGCCGGCAGAGGCGACGAAAGTGGCCGGCGGCAGCATGCGCCGCGCCAGCTGCTCGGCCATCGGCGAGCGCACGGCGTTCATGCCGCACAAAAACAGTATCGAGCGGGGCGCCCCAGTCAGGTCTAACCCCGCCAGTGCAGCACGCAGACCAGCGTGAACAGCCGCCGCGCCGTGTCGAAGTCGATGTCGATCTTGCCGGCCAGCCGGTCCATCAACGTCTGCGAGCCTTCATTGTGCAGGCCGCGCCGGCCCATGTCGATCGCCTCGATATGGCTCGGCGTCGAGGATCGGATGGCGTCGTAGTAGCTTTCGCAGATCAGGTAATAGTCCTTGACGATGCGCCTGAGCGGCGTCAGCGACAGGATATGGGTGACGACATCAGCACCATCCTCTCGGGCGACCGCAAACACCAGCCGGGATTCGGCCAGCGACAGCTTCAGCCGATAAGGCCCGGCGCCGTCATCATTGACCGGCTGAAAGCTGTTCTCCTCGATCAGGTCGAAGATCGCCACCGCGCGCTCATGTTCGACATCGGGCGTCGAACGGCCGATCGACTCGTCGAGCTCGACATCGATCAGCCTTGCGCGGGTTTGATCGCCGTCCGCCATCGCCGCCTACATGTTCAGCCGGATGGCGACGGAGCGGCCATGCGCGTCGAGGCCTTCCGCCTTGGCCAGCGCAATCGCCGCCGGCGCAAGTGCTCTCAGCTGCACCGGCCCGAGCTTCAGGATCGAGGTGCGCTTGACGAAATCGAGCACCGACAGGCCCGAAGAGAAGCGCGCCGAACGCGCCGTCGGCAGCACGTGGTTGGAGCCGCCGACATAGTCGCCGATGACTTCGGGCGTATGGCGTCCCAGAAACACAGCACCCGCATTGCGCATCCTGGCCAGGAAGCCCTCGGCATCGTCGATGGCGAGTTCCACATGTTCCGCGGCGATGCGGTCGACCAGCGGCAGCGCGGCCTCGATGGTCTCCACCAGGATCACCGCACCGAAATCGCGCCAGCTGGCAGCCGCCGTCTCGGCGCGCGACAGGCTCTGCAGCTGCCGCTCGACCGCCTGTTCGACGGCCTTGCCGAAGGCCGGATCGTCGGTGATGAGGATCGACTGCGCCGACACGTCATGCTCGGCCTGAGCGAGAAGATCAGCGGCAATCCAGTCGGGATCGTTGCTGCCGTCGGCCACGACCAGCACTTCAGACGGTCCGGCGATCATGTCGATGCCGACCGTGCCGAACACCTGGCGCTTGGCGGCGGCGACATAGGCATTGCCGGGCCCGACGATCTTGGCGACCGGCCGGATCGTTTCGGTGCCATAGGCAAGGGCGGCAATCGCCTGCGCGCCGCCGACGCGGTAAATCTCTGAAACGCCTGCTAGATCGGCGGCCACCAGCACCAGCGGATTGATGATGCCGCCCGGCGCCGGCACGACGATGACGATGCGCTCGACGCCCGCCACCCTGGCCGGCACGGCGTTCATCAGCACCGAGCTTGGATAGCTTGCCGTGCCGCCCGGCACATAGAGCCCGACCGCCTCGATCGCCGTCCAGCGCGAACCCAACTCGACCCCGGCGGCATCGGTATAGCGATCGTCCTTGGGCATTTGTCGCTCGTGATGGGATCGGATGCGGTCGCGCGCGAATTTGAGCGCATCGACCGTCTGCGGATCGGCGTCTTTGTAGGCCTGCGCGATGTCGTCCTTCGACACGGCGATGCCGAGGCTATTGAGGTCGGCCTTGTCGAATTTCAGCGTGTAGTCGACCAGGGCAGCGTCGCCCTCGGCACGAACCCGCGCAATGATGGCACGCACGGCAGTGTCGACGTCCTCCGATACTTCCCGCTTGGTGGTCAGGAAGGCGGCGAAACGCTGCGCGAAACCGGCATCGGATTGGATAAGCGTAATGGCCATCGGCTGCGTCTAGATCATGGTGAGATTTGCTTGAAATCTCATCATGATCTAGCCCTTTGTTGGAGCATGATCTCTGGACAAACGATTCCCGTTTTGTCCAACAAAAACCGGCACCCACTTTTTGGGATCATGCTCTAGACCCTGTGCACCGGACGCGAGGTGGCTTCCCAGGCGCCGCCTATGTCGGCAAGCCGTGCCTCGATGCATTCGACGTCGAGCATGATCGCGCCGCCGCCGGAAAAGACCAATTCGACGATGCCGGCCGGCTTGCTGATTTCGATAAAGCTGATTGCCAGAAGCGACAGCACCTCGGCCGGCCGATCGCGGGCAATGCCGCTGGTCTTGGCGCCGAGCACGCGGTCGAAATGCAACACCGCCTGGCGCCGCTCATTGTGCTGGCTGAACAGTCCGGACTTCGCCTCCCAGACGAAGCGTTTCATGGTCAATATGAAACGCTTGGCCGAAGGCAGGTATTCGAGATCCGAGACCTTCATCACGGCGTCCTGGACGTGAGCCGAGACGATGCTCAGATCCTGATCGTCGAGCGCAATGAGTTTGAGGGCTGCCATGCCGAATGCACACCTGAAAGTTGGTTTCAGCCTTCTGTTAGGCGGTCTTTCCGGTCGGTGCAACCGCGACACAAATTCAACCCGAGGCTAGCGCCTCGGGTTTGAAGTGTTGGCGGTGGATGGAGGCAGCACCAGACGCCTGTCTGTCTGAAGCAACTGCCGTGCGGTCAAGCCGAAATCCGCTCGATCACCGCGCCGCAATTGGACAGCTTTTCTTCCAGCCGCTCAAAACCGCGGTCGAGGTGGTAGACGCGGTTGACCGTCGTTTCGCCTTCGGCCGCCAGACCGGCGATGACCAGCGACACCGAGGCGCGCAGATCGGTCGCCATCACGGGCGCGCCCTTCAGCTTGGAGACGCCGTCGACGATCGCCGTTTGGCCGGACAGCGTGATGTGGGCGCCGAGCCGGGCCAGTTCCTGCACATGCATGAAGCGGTTTTCAAAGATGGTCTCGGTGATGCGCGACTTGCCCTTGGCCATGGTCATCAGGCCCATGAACTGCGCCTGCAGATCGGTCGGGAAGGCCGGGAACGGCGCCGTCGTTACGTCGACCGGCGAAATGCCGGCGCCGTTGCGCCGGACGCGAATGCCGGAATTGGTCGGCGTGATCTCGGTACCGGTCTGGGCAATCACATCCAACGCGGTCTGTAGCAGCTCGGGGCGGGCGCCTTCGAGCACGACATCGCCGCCGGTCATGGCCACAGCCATGGCATAGGTGCCCGTCTCGATGCGGTCGGGGATGACGCGCACGCGCGCGCCCGAAAGCGAGTCGACGCCGTCGACGGTGATGGTTGGAGTGCCGGCGCCTGAAATTTTTGCGCCCATGGCGTTGAGGCATTCGGCGAGGTTGACGATCTCGGGCTCGCAGGCGGCGTTTTCGAGTACCGTCTCACCCTTGGCGAGCGCTGCCGCCATCATCAGCACATGGGTGGCACCGACGGAGACTTTCGGGAACACATAGCGATTGCCGACAAGGCGGCCATTCCTGGTCTTGGCCAGCACATAACCAGTGTCGACATCGATGTCGGCGCCCAGCGCCTGCAAGCCCTCGAGGAACAGGTCGACCGGCCGCGTGCCGATGGCGCAACCGCCGGGAAGCGACACTTTCGCCTCGCCCATGCGGGCCAGCAGCGGGCCGATCACCCAGAACGACGCCCGCATCTTCGACACCAGCTCGTAAGGCGCGGTCGTGTCGACGATGTTGCGGGCCGAGAAGTTGATGGTGCGCGAATAGCCCTCATTCTGCTTCTCGCGGCGGCCGTTGACCGAATAGTCGACGCCGTGATTGCCGAGAATGCGGATCAGCTGCTCGACATCGGCCAGATGCGGCACGTTTTCCAGCGTCAGCGTGTCGTCGGTGAGCAGCGAGGCGATCATCAGCGGCAAAGCGGCATTTTTCGCGCCCGAAATCGGAATGCTTCCGGCGAGCTTGTTGCCGCCGACAATTCTGATGCGATCCATGAGAGAATGTCCCCTCGGCCCGAAAGGCCGGTTTTCGTCAGTTTGCGTATCGGCCCGTCTAGACCATTGGCCGGCTTGGTTCAAGATTCCTGAGCCCGTTGGCCAAGTTGGCCGGCCAGTGTGGCCGATATCGGTCAGTCCTTGTGCATTTTTTCAGCAGCCGCCAGGCCTTCCGGGCGCTGGTCAGCGTCACCGGTGCGCCGCGAACGCGCTTGCGTCTTGCGCTTCATGAGATTGGCGCGCAACTGCTCGGCCAGACGGTCCTTGCGGTTAGTCCCGTCCTTTTTTGCCGGATCAGCCTTTTTCGGTGGATTTATCTTGTCGTCCATCGTTCCGTCCCGCCCGCGACTGGCAGGGCCTGCCGTTCAAGGGATAGCTAGCATTGTGGCGCCGCCATGTCAGCGAAACTTGTCTGGCAAAGCCTTTCACAGACGCCTTGCGCTTGCCGGTTCTATATGGCAGAAGCCCCGCCATCAGCGGCTGCGGTAGCTCAGTGGTAGAGCACTCCCTTGGTAAGGGAGAGGTCGAGAGTTCAATCCTCTCTCGCAGCACCAGTCTATCCCCTTGATTGGGAACAACTATCTGACTTTCTTGGTCTTTTTGCCGCCTGTCTGGTACACAGGGGTGGTACACATGAGCTTGAGAATGCCTGGACCTTGGAAGCATCCGAAGACTGGTATCTACTACCTTCGGCAACGCGCACCGACTGATTTGAAGAATACGCCGATGACTGGACAGGTCGCAATTCCTGTCGGCGACATCATCAGAGCCGTGAAGGCGGGCGCAGTCGTCAAGGTCAGCCTCGATACGAAAGACCCTGCAGAAGCCAAGAAGCGCCACCGCGAGGCAGATGCCGCCTTGCATGAGTTTTGGCAACGGTTCAGGGAAGGGCCTCAGCCGCTCACCAACAAGCAAGTCCAAGCCCTTGCCGGCATCCTCTACGCCCGCCTGGTCGACATGATGGATAGCGAGCCGGGCGAGGAAGGCATCTGGAAAGCGGTCCTGCGGCTGAATAAGGGCAAGGAGGAGGGCGGGGAGCTTGACCGCTGGTTCGGCCCGACAGTCGATGGATTGTTCACCGAGCAGGGCATCAACACCGACCCCCTCAGCCGGACCCGCGTCGTCCATGCGGCCTCCAAGGCAATTCAGCTTGCGGCTGAAACGAATCTCAGGAAGGCCGGAGGCGACTACTCGCCCGATGACGCGCGCAAGCGGTTCCCCAATTGGGAGGCCGAGCGCAGAGGCGCCAAGCCAGCGCCACGGGCGGCGGGGGAGTTGGACCTGTTCGCCCTGCTAGACCACAAGTTCGCGACACAGAGCCTCAAGGAGAAGACCAAGAGCGACTATGCGCGGGACCTCGCCAAATTCGTCAAGAGCAGCGGGCACCGGAATGCTCAGGACGTGACGAATGAGGACGTTCGGAAATGGCGTGACGAATTGATAGCCGAGGGGCTTTCGCCGTCGAAGGTCAACGGCAAGGCCCTTGCGGCATTGAGCGCGGTCCTCACCCATGCAGTCAGGGAGTTCGGACTACCGACAAACGTCGCCAGCGACATTCGAGACCGCAGAGACGGCCCCGCACCGGGCAAGAAGGGCTACGACATGGAGGAGGCCAAGGCCATCCTCAGCGCCACATTTGACGGCACGTCTAAGGACATCTCAACGCCCCACAGGCGTGCGCTCTTCTGGGTGCCATGGATTTGCGCTTACACGGGGTTGCGGGTGACGGAGATCACTCAGCTACGCGGCGTGGATGTCCAAGCGGATGGCGACACACCCTATTTGCTCATTTCGCCCCAGGCCGGCTCCACAAAGAGCGGCAGGGCGTGGATGACAGCCATTCATCCGCACCTCGTAGAGCTGGGCTTGTTGGATATGTTCAGCGAGGTGGGCGACGGTCCCGCCTTCTATGTTCCCTATCCCAATGGGGCCGACCTCACCAAGCTGACAGGCAAGCCCCGGTCAGCAGAGGCGGGCGTCCGCGTCGGAAATTGGATCACAGAGGAACTAGGCATACCCGCACCGGGCGGCAAACCCAACCACGCTTGGCGGCACCTGTTCACGTCGCTTACGCGTGCCCATGACATGGACAAGCAGGCTCGGGATTACATGCTTGGCAGTGGTGCCCAAGACGCGCGCGAAGGGTATGGCGATTGGCCGCCCAGCGCCCTCGCGAGGGAAATCAAGAAGTTACCGCGCTTCGACATCAAGGCATCGGCATGGAGGCCGTCAAACCAGGTCGTAGCGCCTCAACCCCAACGCGAGCGCCGGATGGGCAAAGCGAGAGCCCAGCGGAAGGCTGCGTGAGGTGGCGGGCGCAGTTGCTGCCCCTATAGCGCCACATGTTCGTTTGAAGCTCCCATCCGCTCGAACACGAACTGATAGGTCCGCTGGACCTTCTCCTCGAACAGCTTGCGGTCGTAAACCTCGGGCAGATGAGCGTCGAACTCCTCGCCGATCGTTTGCCGGACACCTGCCTTTGCCGTCTCCTTCGCCCGCCAGTCGAGAATGAGCTTCTCCTTCTTGAGCTTGGCCAGCAATTCTCGCGCCAGCTTCTTGACCTCGATCTCCTGGGTCTTTGTCAGTTTCGGTTCGGGTTTGGTCAGGATATCGAAGATCGCGAGTTCTTCTTCGCTCAAACCCTCGCGAATGTGGCGCTGCTCTTCTTCGTCGAGATCGCCGACAAAGGCCATCAGTTGCTGGAACATATCCTCGATATCCATGCTGCCGGTGTTGTACTCGTCGATCAGCTTTTGTAGACGCTCCAGAAGGCTCACACGGGCCGGGTTCTTTGCGGCCAGGTCTTTTGCCCGTTTCTCCGCCGTGCCCCTCAAAACCTCTGTGGCGGTCTTCTTGGACCCCTGGGCGAACAGTGCGGCAAGCTTGTCGAAATCGATTGCCGACAGGTCGAGCAACTTCTTCAGATCGGAGCCTTGCAGGATCGGAGCCCGGATCGCGATACCTGAAATCGCCTGATCAACCAGCCGTTCGATCTCCGCAAGCACGGCTTCAAGGTCTGTCGACGGCCCAGCCCTCGTGAGGCTGCGCATCGTCTCCGCTACGACCTGAAGGACCACCATAGCGCCACGATAGGGAAGCACGGCAGGGTCTGGCAGTGCCGCCTTGAAGAGCTTCCACGCCGTGCCAACCAGTCCAAGAAACTCGCGTTTGTCCTCGTCGGTGCCGAGCAGGGCTTCCGCCGCCTGTCTGATCTTTGCAGCGCGCTCAAAGCCTTGCGAGGCGATGACTGCATCCGGATCAACTCCCCGCGTGTCGGCAAAGGCCAGCGCCTTATCCAGTGCCGCCTTCAGTTCGGCGAGCAGTTGCGCCTTCTCCTTGATCGGGTCGGTTTCCACGCCAGGACGGGGCTTGGCATAGATCGCCAGCGCGTCCTTGAGGTTCCGAAACACGCCGACATAGTCGACGATGAGCCCCGCCTGCTTGCCGGACGCGACACGGTTCGCCCGCGCGATCGTCTGCATCAGCGTGTGGTTCTTCATCGGCTTATCGAGATAGATCGTCGAGCAGGTCGGCACGTCGAAGCCGGTGATCCACATGGCGCAGACGAAGACCAGCCTAAGTGGATCGTCCGCTGCCTTGAAGCGCTCGTCGAGTTCCTCCTTGACCATCCGTTGACGGTGCGGTCGGATATCGGCCCCGCGCTTTGCGATGACCTCGATTTCATTTTGCGATTGGCTGACGATGACGGCCATGTCGGTGGCCTCCAGCCACGCCAACTGCTCCTCCAGCGCCTTCCGCTCGACAGCGTCGGCAATTGCGACAATGCGGTTCCGCTGTTGCTTCAAATGCGCTGTCCAATGCACCTGCACCTTGTCGTACATCCGGACGGCGGTCGCCTTATCGATCGCCACAAACATCGCCTTGCCGCGATAACCGCGACCGGTGAAATGGTGCACCAGATCGGCCGCGACCTTGTCGAGCCGGTCGTCATTGGTGATGAGGTGGTATTGTTTGGCGAACCGCTTCGCCAATTGCTCCTCCGCTTCGGGATCGAGCCCGGCGTCGTCGAGAACCTTGGCGATTTCCTCATCGAGATCGGCGCTCTTGAGCTGTAGTTCCGGCAACCGGCTCTCGTAATAGAGCGGCACGGTGGCGCCATCAGCAATCGATTGGGCGAAGTCGTAGATCGAGACATAATCGCCAAACACCGTGCGTGTGCGGTGGGCTTCTTCGGCGATCAGTGGTGTACCCGTGAAGCCAAGAAACGCCGCATTGGGGAGTGCAGTTCGCATGTTGGCGGCAAGCACGTCGTATTGGCTGCGATGCGCCTCGTCGGTGATTACGATGACATCCGACCGCGTCGACAGGATCGGATAGACTTCGCCTCGCTCGGTGCCGAACTTCTGAATGAGCGAGAAGATATAGCGCTCGTTTCCGGTCAGAAGTTCCTGGAGATGCCTGCGTGATCCTGCTTGAACCAGTTGACGGTCTTTGGTCAGTACACCGCAAGAGGAGAAAGTGTCGGCAATTTGGTCATCGAGTTCCGTGCGGTCCGTGACGATGACGAAGGTCCAATCGCCAGGACGTTTCCTCATCACCTTGCGGCTGAAGAACATCATGGACAAGCTCTTACCTGAGCCTTGCGTGTGCCAGAACACGCCCAGACGCCCCTGGTTCTCCTTGAGCTTGCCGACGGCTTCCATAGCGCGGTTAACGCCAAGGTATTGATGGTTCTTGGCGAGAATCTTGATCAGGCCTTTGTCGCCTTCCTGAAACGCAATGAAGTTCTCGACGATGTCGAGGAAGCGTTGGGGACGACAGGTGCCTCGGATCAGGGTCTCTAGCGAGACGACGCCCTCTTCCTCTTCTTCGTCGATCTTCTTCCAGTCGGCAAAGAACTCGAAGGGCGCGAGCGGCGCTCCGAGTTTGGCTTCATGGCCATTTGAAAGGATGACGAAGGCGTTGGGGACAAAGACCTGCGGGATTGCGGTTCGATAATCCTTGAGATTGCCGGCGTAGGCGTCCGCGATCGAACGATAGAGCGCCTTGAGTTCGATGAAGAGCAGCGGGATGCCGTTGACGAAACCGACGAGATCGGCACGGCGGGTGTAGAGATCGCCTGAGAACCAGACCTGACTGGCGAGCAGGAAGTCATTCGTCCCAGCGTTCTCCCAGTTGATCGCGCGGACCGCCTCGTCGCGCAGCGAACCGTCCGGGGAGCGAACCTTCACCTTCACACCGTCGCGCAGCATTCCGTACAGATCGGCATTGGCGCGGCTTGGCTCCAGCGCTGTCCTTTCGCTTGTCAGCAAAGCATACGCCTCATCGAGGGCCGATTGTTGCAGTCCGGGGTTCAGCTCGGAGAGGGCCGCTCGGAGCCGATTTGGGAGAAATGCGTCACGGCGCGATTCGCGCCCCTCTGGGCTTGGCCGTGGCGCAGCGGGGGTGCCAAACTCGCCATAAAGATTAGCAGCCTGCCAGCCGAGGACCTTAAAGAGGTCGATTGCAGGTTGCTCGATAAGCTCATCTTCCGAGAAGCCGCGATAGCTCGGCGTCTTCTGTTCATAGATGAGATCGTCCCCGTCGCTCATACGTCTTCGTCGGGCTCCCCGTTCCCACCGCCATCAGCACCAAGATCGAGCAATTTCACTCGCGGGGCGAATGCCTGCCGAATCCTCTGCATCTTGTCGAGCATCCAGGCGTGCAGGTCGGAGTAGCCACTCGCCTCGGAAGGGTCGACATCGTTCAAGTAGAGCGCAATGCGGCTCGCCTTCTTATTCGGCAATTCCTGCCATTCAAGCGACTCGCCGACTGCGGCCTCGATCGCCGCACGGTCGAGCTTCAGCTCGCGGATGCGAACCTTGAGCGGGTCGTCGAACAGATAGAGCTCCACACCGATTCGTCGCTTGCTGGTGCTAATCGTGCAGAGGATTGCGAACCCAGCGCGACCGATGCGAAATTGGATCCAATTGTCCTTGTTCTGTCGATTAATTGCGAAGGAGGGATCGTTCTTGCGCAGATACTCAGCGAACGAGGCCCAATAAGCCAAACGAACCTTGTGCCGCTCGGCCAGTTCGCCCTCGCCCGACACCTTGGCGTCGACGGCGCGCGCCCAATTGTTCGGTTGGGCTACCACGCGGAAGAACGGCGCCGGGTCGCTGTCACCAATCGTCAGCGCTTCGACCTCCACCGCGAAGAAGTTGAAGCCCTCCTTGGTCGAGCTGTTCAGCCAATCGATTGCGGCGCGATGATCCTCGCGAATCGTCTCGGCGATCCAGACGGCGGTGGCGTCACTTCTCTGGCTGGCAATGTAGGTTATCAATTGCCCGAGGTGCCGGTGATCAGTGTTTCCGAACTGGTTCTCGATCAGTACCGGGTTACCGCTTTCGTCTTCGGCGAGAATATCGAGACGAAACTCGCCCGCCGGTACTTCGGTCGCCTTGAGTTCCAACTCGCCGATCTGAAGCGCCTCGCCGAGCAGGTCGAGGTTCTCGGCTAGCCATGGAGTGAACGTTTGCGCTTCGTGCAGCCAGACAGCCTTGGCCGAAATCGTCGTCAGCCGTCCGAGCCTGGGAAACGTCATTCGGCCGCCTCCAAGAGGTCTTCGACTTCCAAAACGCCGATCTCGCCGGCGATCAGTTTGGGCAAAAGGAGTTCTCGCTGCGCTCGAAGGTTGCGATTGGCCGCCTCCAAGATACCTCCCAACATCATTATTGGTGCCGCCACAGATTCAAACTGATTTCCTATGTCAGCGGATGGGATCAGTAATTGACAATCCCTCGCGTCCCCTTGCGAAATGAAGGGCTGCGCCGCTCCCCTTCGGGGCCAAAAACTTGATTTCTTCGTCGCTATATAGAGATACTCATTGCTCAAACCTGGAATATCGGCCCAAAAACGGATTGTGTTCTTGATGCAAGACCATTTTCCCCTCGTGATCCAGGTCCGCCCACAGTGCGCGCCGATGGCGCTAAGTACAATCCCAGTGCGATCGAAATTCCAATCTGGCAGCTTCCCATCCTGTCCTGTGGCACTGAAGGCCGGGAAGCCTTCCGTTACATAGGATTTCTTGGTTTTGGAAGTATCACCCCATTTGAGATTCGTTACATCGCCGAGTTTGACAACTTCCCATCCCACCGGGATCGACCCCAGCGGGCTGTCAATTAGAGGCAGTTGTTCGCGACCGGGAATGCGGAAATGGACGAACCATTCGTCATAGATGCGCTGCGCCATTTCCTCCAAGATCGAGATTCGGCGTGTGTTGTTCTCGACCAAATGGTCATAGGCGGAGAGGATCAAGGCGATGCGGCGCTGCGTGTCGAGGGGCGGTATCCGCGTGACGAGCTGATGCAAGTGATTTCGATTGACGCCAGGAACGGCACCGGCGGAGTTTTGGCTGCCTAATCTCTGTTGCGTTAGCCAGTAGGAGATGAAGCGCGGATCGTTTCCTTTAAAATCTCGCACGTACAGAGCAGTATTGAGGGGCCAGAAATCCTCCTCGACAAAAAACACCTCGCCAAGGGTACCATATCGCCCGGTTACCACTCCTGGGCCTCGTACCTTTGAACGTGAGTGATGTCCTGAACGACCACTAGAAGACAGGATCGGCACTCTGCCTGCCTCCCTTTCGCGCTCCGGCAGGTCATAGCCTCTCTTCAATTCGATGACATCTCCGAGCAGGCAATCGGTCCAGGTAGCCATTAGTTTCACACCACCAGACGCAGGGTTGGTAGCGTTTCGCCAATCTGCGCCTCCAATCCACGTGCTTCCACAGTTAGCCGCTCTAGTTCTTCCTGCAATTCTACTAGCCGTTCTGCAAAATCGACATTCTCCATGTCACCCGCTTTCGAGCCGACATAACGGCCGGGATTGAGGCTCCAGCCTTGCGCTTCGATCTCATCGATTGTCGCGGCCTTACAAAGACCCGCCACGTCAACGTAGCCGCCGTCGAGTCCGTTCGCCGCGAGCAGATCGTGGCTGCCCCAGTTGGCCTCGATTTCCTCGCCTCTCCAGAGCCGCGCTATGTTGGCCAACAACTCGATCTGCGCGTCGGTGAAGTCGCGATGTGCCCGGTCAATCTGGCGGAAGGTTTGGCGGGCGTCGATGAACAGCACCTGACTTGCCCGTTTGCCCGCGCGCTTCGCCTTGTCGAGAAACCACAGCGTGCACGGCAGTGTCACTGTATAGAAGAAGTTCGTGCCAACCGAGACGATGATGTCGACCCCGCCGCTCTTGATTAACTTACGCCTTATTTCCGCCTCCGAGCCTCGCGCGTCGGAGGCCGAATTTGCCATAACGAAGCCGGCGCGGCCGGTCTCATTCAAGGCGGACCAGAACAGCTCGATCCAGACATAATTGCCGTTGTCTGCTCTCGGCAGCCCGAAGGGGAAGCGGTCGGGGCGTTTGGCGACCGAGTCCTTCTCCTTGTCGACGCCAGTGACGTTGAAAGGTGGATTGGCCATGACGAAATCAAACTTGCCGATCACGCCGCCGAGATCGACGAAGGGTTCGTCATAATAAGCGTTGGCGTCCATGATGGTGCCGCCGAGGCCGTGGACGGCGAGATTCATCTTTGCGAGGCGAAGCGTCTCACTGACCTTCTCTATGCCGTAGATTGAAAGCTCCTTCTCCGGAGCGGCTTGGTGTGACCGGATGAAATCCGCCGAATGGACGAACATGCCTCCTGAGCCGCAAGCCGGGTCGAGGATACGCCCACGATAGGGCTCGATGATCTCAACGATCAGCCGGACAATGCTCGACGGCGTGTAGAACTCACCGCCCTTCTGCATCTCCTGCATGGCAAACTCGCCCATGAAATACTCATAGACCTTGCCGAAGGCATCGCCAGCTATCTCAATCGGGGCGAGCAGCTTGATCAGTTCGCGGAGCGTATCGTCGCCGACCGCGCCGTAGTTCTTCGGCAGCGCGTCGGCCAAGTCAGCATTGTGCTTCTCGATGTCCTCCATCGCGTGATTGAGCGCGCGGCCGAGGTTTGACCCATCGGGCAACTGCAGGAGATGCGAGAAGCGGGACTCAGGCGACAGATAGATGACGTTGCGAGCCTTGTAAGCATCAGGCCCAGGAGGCCCAAGACGAGTTCCTTCGCGTGGCTGCAGTTCCTTCTCGACCGCAGCGAACCTGCTATCCGCGTAACGCAGGAAGAGTAGCCCGAGGACTGGCCGGGAGTATTCAGACGGCTTGAGCCCGGAATTGGCACGAAGCTGGTCCGCCACGCTCCACAACCGCTTCTCGATCTCGGCCAGATCAATCGCCATCGAATGCACTCCCCCTACACACCACGAAGCAATACAACCCATGGGTTAATGATGGCAACCTGGCCTTCAGGAATCGAGGCACCTACAGCTCGATCCGGATGCCGTTGTAGATGATCGCCGAACCGGGGTTCATTCGAATACCCCAGCCAGGGTTGCTGATCATGAAGATTGCACCCTCCTCGATCGTGGCAAACTCCATCGCGTTCGTGACCTCATTATCGCTGCGCGGGAAACATTTGTAGTGAGTTGCGGACAGCCGGTAGGCTTCCTTCTCGACGCCGTTTGTGACCGCATAAATGCGCATGTGAACCTTTCATACTGAGATATTTCACCGAAAAATCCGTCTGCCCGATCGGATAATCGGCTGCCGGACAGTTCCCCCCGTACCCCCGCCTTTGCCTCTAGGCCATGTCGGAGTTCAAGTTGACAACCGTTATTGAATAATTCGCCTTGCCGACCTTCGTCGTTGCTCTCGCGGCCATGGTCGCAGATGCCACGAAATAGAATCGCTCTCCCGGCATGCTTGCCAACTTGTGCAGCGTTCGCCTCATTCTCTGGTCGATGACTCCATCGGGGTTGGCCGAGGTCGTTATCTCCGCCGAAATTAGCGCGACCTCTCCTCGGCATCCAAGCAGGTCGGGCTCTGTCGCCGTTCCCGTGGATGTGGGATGCCAAGTCCATTGCGTCACGTGGCCATACGCGGGCCGCTCTTTCAACCAATCAAGCGCGCGGATGATGAGGAACTCGTGCTGCAACTGATTGAGCAATTCGTAGCTTTGGGAGCGAAACTGCTGCAGGAGCTTCATTTGTTGGTCGAGATTGCCGATCTCACCTGAAAAGAGTTCTCGAGCACGTGCGGCAAACGTGGAGGCTCGCCGCTCCAAATCCGCTCGAAGCTGTCCGAGATCGTTGATGACCGGCATAGACCTGCCCTCCGCAGGCTCACGTACGCGTCTTGCGAGCGACTTGTCCAGACGGACAGGGTCTATTGGACGTCCAGTTTAGCGCGCCCTTTGGCGTCAGAAGAAATCGGCGGTGCGACGAAGCTTCGTCCAACGACTTGTCTCAAAATGTATAGCTTCCGAGATCAATCGTTGACACGTCTCATTTCATGTCTCATAAATTGTGTCTCACAAACTCTAGACATTTCGGAGAGATCCCGCCATGGCCGACCTCGCTTACATCCGTGTTTCCTCCATCGGCCAGTCGCTGGACGTGCAGCGCGACAAGATGCTCGCGGCTGGAGTAGAGCCCAAGAACATCTTCGAGGAGAAGCGGTCAGGGCTTGACACGGGAAGGCCGGAACTGAAGGCGTGCCTCAGAGCGCTCAGACGAGGCGACACCCTCCTCATAACTCGCATCGATCGCTTGGCTCGCTCTGCCACCGACCTCCTGAACATCGTCCTGGGGCTGGACAAGGATGGAGTGTCCTTGCGCGTTCTCGACCAGCAGATCGACACCAGCAGCCCGGCGGGTCGTGCGATGCTGCAGATGCTTGCGGTGTTCGCCGAGTTCGAGACAGCCATACGGGCAGAGCGCCAGATGGATGGTATTGCCAAGGCAAAGGCAGACGGTACTAAGTTTGGCAGGAAGCTCAAGGCAACACCGGAGCGTTCCGCGGAAATCAGGCGGATGCGCTACGATCAGGGCAAGACGGTTCCCGAGATCATGAAAGCGACAGGGCTCAGCAAGGCGTCGGTCTATCGCGTGCTGTCGCCGCAGGACGTGGTAGCGACATAGAGCGAACCGCTTCGCCGCTCCGCGACACCTTGCCTCCTTATAGCTGTTAATGTGCCCGCGTATGCGGGGTGGCTATTTCAACGATTGGAACTGTGTAGATGGACCAGATCACGCCGGCTGTGATCGAACTGGGTGACGAAGAGGATGAACGAGACAGGCGCTTCAACGCCTATCGGTTCGCCGCGTCGGAGAATGCAAAGGCGATCGTTAAGGAAGCGATCGAACTGCTGCTAAGCTGCGAAGCCCATTTCGGCCTCAGGACGAACAAGCGACGCGCCCGTGACCAGGAGACGTTCGACCTGACGGTTGACGCCATCCTGTCGGACCTCATGCACCATCACCTCGCTGGAACGTCGGGCGACATTTACGTTACGCGCTCCAATCGTGTACTCGGCGCGAAGAGCCGCTATCGTCCACGCGCCTACAGCAAAATGTTCCCATACATTCTCGACCTCATGGCGAAGCCGGAAATGGCCTATGTCGAACAGCTCATCGCTGCCCCGGTAGAGGGCGCCCCGAGAGCGACGGTCATCCGATCCGGTTCCCGGCTGTTTGATCGGCTCGTTGAACACGAGATCGGGATCGACGACCTCGATGAACACCCGCACGGCGAGACCATTGTCCTAAAGCGTATCAAGGACCGCAAGAACCACTGGGACGAAGGCGGATTGGAGGAGTACGGCGACACCCTGGACACGGAGCGATACCGTGCTGAACTTGACGAGATCAACCAGTGGATCGCTGATGCCGATCTACGGTTCGACCCGGAGGGCCTTCCATGGCCCAGGACGCAGTTCAGCATCCGCGACCGAAGGCTTCGGCGTATCTTCACTCAGTGCCGTTTCGACAGCGGAGGCAGAATGTTTGGTGGCTTCTGGCAGAGCCTTCGCAAAGATGAGCGCCGACAGGGACTATCAATCAGCGGCGAGCGTGCAGTGGAACTGGACTATGGGTAGGTCGGACCACGCATCCTCTACGGCATGGCAGGTCACAAGCCGCCATTTGAGGACCTCTATGACATCTGGGGCTACGGCTTGAACCGGCCCGGGATCAAGAAGGTCATGAGCGCCATGATCTTCGCTTCAGACACGTTGAACCGCTTCCCGAAGGGAACGCGCCGGCTGTTCTCCCGGAGCTACAAGGTCGGGGATGTGGTGGAGGCAATCGAGGCGAAGCACCCCATGATCAGGAACTGCTTCCACCGTGGTCTCGGGCACGATGCCCAGTTCATCGAAAGCCAGATCATGGTCGGGGTGCTACTGACGCTGAAGGATCAAGGCATCATGGCGCTGCCGATCCACGACGCTGTGATGGTCCCGGCCTATGCTGTCTCCACTGCCAAGGAAATCATGCTCGATACCTTTCATCGATATGCCCATGTGGAAGGCACTGTAACGGTGGAAGCATGAAGGGGATGACTCGAAGAGGGGATGATCTCTTCTCTCTTCTCTCCCTGATCTCCCCAGGTAAAGCCTTGCCTATCCCCTTCGGGTGGAAACCCACAGCTCACCATAGAGGGACTCGAGATTGAGCACGAATTGGATCACGAAGCGCGAGCGCAAGAGTGAGGTCAAAGCCCGAGCTGCAGAGCCAAGCCACATGTTCACGCGCTGCCGTGTCGTCGGATGCGACAGGCCCGCGAGAGCTGGCACCGACGATGGCCTGGACACGCGCTTTTGCCGTCAGCACTCCGACCACTATTCCCGCCACGGCAGCCCTTACAAGCGCTCCTACACCGCCAAGGAACTCGCGCCTTATCGCAAGGCAGCCCTCGCTTGGCTGGAGGCGAACGCCGAGGATCGATGGGTGCGCAACGCAGTCGACCGCGTGGAGACGCTCTACCGTACTGCAGGGCCGCACATAGAGGCGTTCAGGCTTCGAGGATTGTCGCCTGAGGTGCGAGCCAAAGCCGCCTGGGCGAGGCTGCGCAAAGCGATGATTGACCCCCGCCGTGTCGTGGCTGCATGGCTCGCCGTAGAAATGATAATCGCGGCGGACCCGAAGGCTGAGACCAAGGTTGAATACAAACACGTCCAAGCCGCTAAGCTCGTCCACAAAATGGCGTCTGGCTCGCATAAAAGTTGGGGCGATGGGCCAGACGCTACGGAGTTGCACGTTTACCCAAGATCGCGGGGGCGGCTTCTGCGCCATCTTGGCCGCGACCTTGACGGGGCTGTGTCGCTACTCAGTTCAAAAGTCGGAAAGCTCAAGGTGCCGGTGAACTCAACGGACAAGAAGAGCGAAGCACGTATCGATCTCGCTTAGCAGTTGGTTGGTCTCTCGCTCAGTCCTTGGAAACGCATTCGCGGTATGCATGTAGTGGTTCCGTTGCACTCGCAGCGATCCTTGGAACCGAGAAAAGCTATTTGCATCCAAATGAGCTTGATGGGTCTGCGGCAGCGCTCGCATTTGATGGAAAAGGTCGCCAAGAGAGCGCGTGAGCGGGAGCCCGTGACTCGCTGAAACTGCTTTCAAGGCGCTTTCAAGGGCACGAAGGCTATGAAAAATCTGCTGCAAATGGCGCCGGCGCACAGGCGAAACTCTGGACGACCCAGTTATTTCATCCAGTTCCTGCAACACAGGGTTTAGACTCGCATTTGCAATTCGGGCTTGTGCCCCCGCAGTGATTGCTTTGAGCGTACGGACCCGATTTGACCTACCACTCATTTGAACTTCTGGCTCCGCCGGCGATTGGACAGGTTTCCACTGAGCTTGAGAAGATCCAGCTCTTCGTCACTCTCGACGAAGGCCCACCCAGCGAAAGCGGCGGCCCGCAAGATCTTGTCAGGATCGGATCGATAGGTTGGGAGTTGCTCGACCAACGCGAGGCCGTACGGCGCGTCGCCGGTTGGATACGGCACCCCCCCGTCGAGTACATAACTCAACTCGGTTTGTCGTTTAACCAAGGGCGCTACGCTGTTGGTTGATATTCGACCTTCACCGAACTCGGCAACCACGACATCTTCTGCAAGGTAACGTGTGTCCAACCGACGTGCTGGCTTACTGACGTTGACGCGCTGGGCCAGAAGATCGTTGTCCTTCCGGCGACGCTGTTCTACCCAACGCATTGTTCGCGTTACCTGAAATAAGTCGGCGAATTTGGCTCTTGCTCCAACCATGATTTCATGTGGCAAAAAAGTTCTCTCGCCGATGACGGCCGCCTCCCTGGACAGCGCCACAAGCCTTTTGCTCTCAGCGAGGGAAAGGACTTCAGAAAAATCGCGCCCCAACCTGTCGCCTAAAGGCTGATCGGGTTCTCCTTCGAGTACCAAGACATTGCAAGTAGCGGGCGGCAGTGCCAAACGCGACAGAATCAGCCTCGTCTGCAACGATGAATTGTTCGACCTCTCATCGCTGCTTGGCAAGAAAACGCATAGAAGCCCTCTGTCACTGCCTACAAGAATGTCTGGCCCGCGAATCAGAAGTGGATGATCTGGTTCTCTAACAATCTGAAAATTGCTTGGAAGCTCACGCTCTAGAGCCCGGACAACGTTCCGACGCCGTTGAAGAAGATTCATGTTTCCCGCCACAAGCCAGTTATCCTCATCAAAACAAATGACGACACTCAAGACAACTGCCCTCGTCAGTCGCAGTGCCCGCTTAAGGCGTGTCCGCCACCATTGTCGATTGAGGTCATACAGGACGGGGAGCGCTTATGCCGAATCTAGTAATGCTTGCGAACTAGACACTGGAGTGGTACACAGGCGCCTATAGAGGTAGGAAAAAGACTAATAGATTCAGATTGTTATGCGGATGGTGCGTGAGTTCAATCCTCTCTCGCAGCACCAGTTCATTCCTTTGATTTAAAAAGATGCAGTCGCGAAGTCCGGGTCTCGTTGCGACCAAAAAAGCCGGCTGACGCAAAAGTGCCAATCCCGCGCATCCAACCGTGGCGCCTCGCCCGGAAACATTGAGAGAAAGAGGCTCTACGGGGCCGGACGACTGCTCAACAAGTCCGGACCTGTCAACTCACGAACAGGCCGGTCTGGCCGTATCCGGCATGCTGAACACTACCGCTCGCACGCTGAAAGCCAGCCTCCTCGTACGCATATCCACGACAAGAACACAGCTCGCCCAAGGACTTGCCATCGGCCGGCCATCATGATGCCATCTCGCCTGCGGAAGATAGCGTCGGGTTTTGGGGTAGAGAATGCTCTTTGGGCGAACGGCAGGTGCGACAGGGCGCATGTGCGCGGCAATTGCCGCAGCACTGGTGTGCCTATGCGCGTTTGGCCCCGCTTTGGCTGAAGAGCCGAAGGCGCTGAAAGGCGTCGCGCTCATCATCGGTCAGTCCGACTACCAGCATGTCGGCAAACTGCCCAATCCGGAAAACGACGCCCGCGCCATCGAGGAGATGTTCGACAGGCTCGGCTTCGAGACCAATGTCGCCACCAACCGCGACGCGCGCAAATTGCGGCGCGATCTCGAAGGCTTCGTCGACGATGCCGAGGGCGCCGATGTCGCCATCATCTACTATTCCGGCCACGGCATCGAAGCCGGCGGCGAGAATTATCTGGTCCCTGTCGATGCCGATATCTCGGCGCTCGACAATGCCGGCGAAAAGCTGGTGCCGCTGTCGTCCATCGTCGCCGAACTGAAGGCCAAGGTGCCGGTCACCATCGTTCTGCTGGACGCCTGCCGCAACGATCCGTTCCCGCCGGGCACGCTCCTGAAGCTGGCGCCGGGCGACCAAGGCAAGCCGATCGGCGCCGGCGGTCTCGGGGAAACGCGCGGCGTGGTTTCCCTGAAGGGCGGCGCCGACGCCAAGGGCTCGGTCGACGGCAGCCTCGGCCAGGTCATCGCCTTTGCCGCCGAGCCCGGCAAGGTTGCGCTGGACGGTCCGGCCGATGGCAACAGCCCCTATGCGGCAGCGATCCTGCGCCACATCGACACGATGGGCGGCGAGGAATTCGGCACCGTTCTGCGCATGATCGGCGAGGAGGTCTATCTCAAGACCAACGGCCAGCAGCGGCCCTGGGTCAATGAGAGCCTGCGCCGGCTGCTCTATTTCGGTACCCCCGCCGAGGCACCGAAAGGCGATGAGGGCGAAATCCTCAGGGAGCGGCGCCAGCTCCTGCTGACCATCTCGACGCTACCCGATCCGGAGCGCCGCCAGATCGAAACCATATCGCGTGACGGCAAGGTGCCGATGGATGGGCTTTACGCCATGCTGAAGGCGCTCGGGGTCGACATACCCAAGGATCCGGCTGAGCTCGACAAGCTGCTGCGTGGCCAGACCGAACGGCTGAAACACGTGTTGGCCGAACGCGAGACTTTGAAAAACCCGGACCCCGAAATTGCCAGGCTATCGAAACTCGCCGAACAGGCGGTTCAGGAAGGCGCGCTCGAAGCGGCGCAGAAATTCAACGAGCAGGCCAAGGCCCGCATCGGCGAACTTTCGTCTACGGTCGACCAGGCCGAGGCCGAGCTGAAGGCAAAGCGGCTCGAATTCGCAAAGGTTTTCGCCAGCAGCGCCAGAACCTACGAGATTTCCTTCAACTTCAAGGAGGCGGCTCAGGACTACGCCAAGGCCTATGAGCAGGCCGCGAAATGGAGCGACGAAGATGCGTTCTACTACAAGGCGGCAGAGGCCAACGCTCTGTCGGAACAAGGGGACTTCTCCGGCGACAATGCGTATCTCGCCCAGGCCCTGACAGCCTATGAACAGGCATTGACCTATGTCACCCGCGAAAAGTTGCCGCTGCTTTGGGCGGCCACCCAGAACAATATGGGCGCCACGCTTGCTACTTTGGGCGAACGGGAAGCCGGCCGCGACAACCTCGACAAGGCAGCTGCCGCCTATGAGCAGGCGCTGACCGTCTATACGCATGACGCCTACCCTGACGACTGGGCATCGACCTATGGCAATCTGGGCACGGTCTACTGGCGGCTCGGCCAGCGCGAGAACGGGACGGCACTGCTTGAGCGGGCAGTCGCGGCCTTCCGCTCGGCGCTCGAGGTACAGTCGTCGAAAAAACTGCCGCTTGAATGGGCGGCGACGCAGAACAATCTCGGCATCGTGCTGTCCGAGATCGGCGAACGCCAGACCACATCGGACAGTTTTCGCGCAGCGATATCGGCGCATCGCGCCGCGCTGACAGAATATCGCCGGGATCGCGTACCGCTCGACTGGGCATTGAGCCAGATCAATCTGGGTGTCGTTCTGGCGAGCCTCGGCGCGCGCGAAAAGGATGTACCGACGCTTGAGCAATCGGTCGCGGCCTTCCAGGCGGCGGCTGAGGAGATGACCAGGGAACGCGCGCCGGCGCAATGGGCGACGATCCAGAACAATTTGAGCACCGCATTCGAGTCGATCGGCGAGATCAACGGCGATATCGCCGCGTTGCAGCGCGCGCGGGAGGCGGCGGAGGCAGCGCTTTCGGTTCGGACGCGCGAGCACGCCGCGGCGAGCTGGGCGAACGGCCAGCTGACGCTGGGCAACGCCTTGCAGCGCCTCGGCGCCAAGCAGAAGAACAAGGAACTGCTGCTGCAGGCAGCCACCGCGTACCAGGCCGCTCTGTCCGAATATCCGCGTGAGAAACTGCCGCTTGACTGGGCTTCGCTGCAGCAGAATCTGGGATCGGTCAACGACACGCTCGGCGATCTCGATACGGGAACCGATTACTACATTCAGGCGGTGACCGCGTATCGTCAGGCATGGGAGGTCTATACCGCAACCGCCGCGCCGGGCGAGTTCGCTTCGATTGGTTACAGCCTTGCAGGCACGCTATCGAACTGGGGCGAACGCGCGGGGGACATCTCGACCCTGCGGCAGGCGATCGATGTCTACGGTCAGGTGCTCAGGGTTCGCACCCGCGACAAGGACCCAGCCAATTGGGCCAAGACGGAATTCCGCCTCGGCTGCGCGTTGATGATGTCAGGCAAGCTGGCCTCTGACGATCAACTGCTGCAGCAATCGGTCGACGCGCTGCGGGCGGCGCTCGACGGGCAGACGAAAGGCGGTGATGTCACGGAGATCGGCCAGACGCGGCGCGTGCTCGGCCAGACCCTGTCGATCCTGGGCGACGATACATCCAACCTGGACTTGCTGGCGCAAGCAGCCGACATGCTGGAAGCCGCGCTCCCCGCCTACTCCAAGGACGCCGACCCGGAGGAGTGGGCCAATATCAATTACGACCTCGGCTTTGCCGTCTACAGCCAGGGCCGGATTGGTGGCGACGCCACGTTCTACGCCAAGGCCGTGCAGAGCTTCGAGACGGCAGCGCGGATCTACGACGGTTTTCCCAACCGCATGCAATGGGCGCGCACCAAGGGCGATATCGGCAATGCCTTGCTGATGGCCGCGGACGGCAAGGACGTCGAGTTGCTCACCCGCGCGATTGCCGCCTATGACGCAGCGCTCAGCGTGGTAACGCGCGAGAATGCGCTGGCTGTCTGGGAGAACAATCAGAACAATCTCGCCGGCGGGCTGTCGAGTCTTGGTTACTGGGCGAACGATGTCGGCAAGCTGAAACGAGCCGCTCAGATCTACCGCGACCTCGCCACGGTGCGAACGATCGCCCGCGATCCCGATCTCTGGATCACCAACCAGACCAGTCTCGCGCAGACGCTGAGCATGATCGCGGCCCGCGAGCCTTCGGCTGAATTGTACGAGGAGGCGATTGTCGTCAACCGGGCGCTTGCCGAGCAGCTCGGTCGCGACCGCGATCCCGAACGTTGGGCCAATGCGCGCAACGAGATGGGCTATGCCTTGACCATGGCCGGCCGCGCCGAAAACAATGTCGCGCATTTCGAGGAGGCGGTGTTGGTCCTGCGCGAGGCGATCGTGGTGCAAAAGAAGATCAATTCGGTGCCGGCTGTCGCCTTCACGCAGGACAGCCTGTGCGACGTGCTGGTCGATCTGGGCGCCGCCCACAAGGACAAGGCGATGGCACAGGAAGCGATCGCCGCATGCCAGGACGCGCTCGTCATCTTCCGTGACAAGAAGATGGACGATCTCGCCGCCGGTTCCGAAAAGAACCTCGCCGAGGCACAGGCGTTGCTGGCCGAGTTGCATTAATCCGAGCCCGCGCTCCCGGATGCGGGCGAATGGTGGGCACGCCAGCGTTCACGCTGTTGCGCAAGCAGATGTCACCGGCTCGCCATGGCATGACAGAGATGCGATGTGGCAGTATCGGCTTGTGCGCCGGTCGCCACCCGTCATTCAGGACGACAGGTAATCATATTCCGTTGGAGCGCCAGATGACCCTATTCACCCGCCGCGGGCTTCTGAAAACGGCTGCGGTTGCCGGCGGTGGCGGCGTCGGGCTGGCAGCAATGACCAGGCTCAGCGGTTGGGCAGCTGTCACACCTGAGCCGGTGGTGCTCAAGACGGCAAAGATCCAGGCCAGGTTCATGGATGCGGGCGAGACCCGGGATGTCCTGACGTATGGTGAATCAGGCATGCCGCCTGTACTGCGGATGAAAAAAGGCGAGCCCTTTGCCGCGCGTCTCGTCAACGCCATCGACGACCCGACGACCATCCATTGGCACGGCATTCGCGTTCCAAACAAGATGGACGGTGTTCCCTTCCTAGTTCAGCCTTACGTCTATACCGGCGATCATTTCGACTACGCCTTCACCCCGCCCGACGCCGGCACGTTCTGGTATCACCCGCATTGCAACACGCTGGAGCAGATGGGCCATGGCCTCACCGGCGTGATCGTGGTCGAGAACCCCAACGATCCAAAATTCGACGCCGAAGCCGTCGTCAACCTGCGCGACTGGCGCCTCGGCGACGACGCGCAGTTCATCCAGCAATTCCGGCCGCGCGATGCCGCAAAAACCGGAACCTATGGCACGGTGCGCACCGCCAACTGGCTCGACCAGCCGCAATTCGACGCGCCGGCCGGCGGGTTGGTGCGGCTGCGGGTCGCCATCACCGATGTCACCCGCATCTACGCCTTTCGCGTCGAGGGTGGGGAGGCCGCGGTCATCGCGCTGGACGGCAATCCGGTGCCGCAGCGTTTTGCGCCCGATGCCTTGCTGCTCGGACCGGGGCAGCGCATGGAGCTCGCCATCCGCATGCCTGACCAGGAGGGCGCGATCGTCAGCCTGGGCGACATCAGGGGCACCAAACCCAAGGTCCTCGCCACCTTGCGCGCTACCGGAAGCTCGCTTAAGCGCGACCTGCGCGACCTCGCACCGCTGGAAGCGAACCCGGTGCCGGAGGTGGATCTCGCCAGCGCGAAACACATCGCGCTCTCGCTCAGCGCCACCGCGGAAAACGTGCCGAGCGACAGCATATGTGGCACGCTCGGCTACTCCTTCTGGGCCATCAACAAGGTGCCGTGGCCCGGCGACACGCCGGACCCGACCGCGCCTTTGGCCGAGCTGAAGCTCGGCCAAAGCTATGTCATCGACCTGGAAAACCTGACGCCGCAATCGCATCCCATGCATCTGCACGGCATGAGCTTCAAGGTGCTGTCGTCTTCGACGCGCCAGGTTCAGCCGGTCATCTCCGACACCTATCTCATGCAGCCCAACGAGAAGGTTCAGCTTGGTTTCGTCGCGGACAATCCCGGCGACTGGCTGCTGCACTGCCACATCATCGAACATCAGAAAACCGGCATGACGAGCTATATCAGGGTGGTTTGACGCCGAGGCGGGTCAATCAGCCTCTACCGGGGTTGGCCTCACCTGCCGGGCCTGTTGTCGGAGAAATTGCCGCCGTCCGCTGGTTTCGTTGGCAAAGCGGGGCCGTTCCCTGCTATTCCCGCCTGCAATCAAGAAGCCGTGGACACGCTTGCATGACCAATGTCGCCCTGACCGGACTGGCCCGCGATCTCGCCAGGCGCGCCGCCGAGGGCCGCCCGGTGCGCATCGGCGTCATCGGCTCCGGCGAAATGGGCACCGACCTGGTCACGCAAGGCATGCTGATGCCCGGCATCTCGGTCGCGGCCATCTCGACACGCCGCCCGCACACCGCCCGTGACGCCATCCGCATCGCCTATGGCGATGAGGCGATGGCGGTCGAGGCGGACAGGGGCTCGAAAGTCACCGCGGCGATCGAGGCGGGCAAAATCGCCATTACCACGAACGAGATGCTGGTCACCAATCCGCTGATCGACGTCGTGATAGACGCCACCGGCAAGCCTGGTGTCGCCGCCGATTTCGACTTGAAGGCGATGGAGCACGGCAAGCATCTGGTGATGATGAATGTCGAGGCCGACGTCACCATCGGCTGCTACCTCAAGCAGCAGGCAGACCGGCTCGGCGTCGTCTATTCGGTCGGCGCCGGCGACGAGCCGTCGAGCTGCATGGAGCTGATCGAATTTGCGTCGGCGCTCGGCTACACCATCGTCTCGGCTGGCAAGGGCAAGAACAACCCGCTCAACCACGATGCCGTTCCGGACGACTATCGCGAGGAAGCGATCCGCCGCAACATGAACCCGCGCATGCTGGTCGAATTCGTCGACGGTTCCAAAACCATGGTCGAAATGTGCGCCATCGCCAACGCCACCGGGCTGGTCCCAGACGTTCCCGGCATGCACGGCCCAAAGGCCGACCGCGATCAGCTGGCCAATGTGCTCATCCCGAAGGCGGATGGCGGCATCCTGTCGAAGAAGGGCGTTGTCGACTACACCATCGGCAAGGGCGTGGCGCCCGGCGTGTTCGTCATCGTCGAGGCGACGCATCCGCGCATCGTCGAGCGCATGGACGACCTGCACATAGGCCACGGCCCCTACTACAGCTTCTTCCGGCCGTATCACCTGACCTCGCTGGAAGTGCCGCTGACCGCGGCGCGCATCATGCTCTATGGCCGGCCAGACATGGTGCCGCTGCCGAGGCCGGTCGCCGAGGTCTGCGCGGTGGCCAAGCGCGATCTCGCCATGGGCGAGACTTTCGATGCCATCGGCGAGACTTGCTACCGCTCCTGGACCATGACCGTCGAAGAGGCGCGCGCCAATCTGGCAGTGCCGGTCGGCCTGCTCGAAGGCGGCAAGGTGCTGAAACCGGTGAGGAAGGGCGAACTGCTCACCGCCGACAATGCTACGCCCGACCGCACTACCAGGCTGTTCGCTTTGCGGAAGCTGCAGGATGATATGCTCTACGGGGCTGAGATGGCATGAACAGGCCAGCTCTCTGGCTTTGTCATGACAAGATCACTATATTGTAGTGACAGCGAACGGAGGCTTCCAGAATGAATCTCCAGATCAGAGACCCGCGCGCCCGTGACCTCGCCCGGCAGCTTGCCGAAAAGCGAAAGATTTCCTTGACCGAAGCGGTGATCGAAGCGCTCGAATCCGAGCTTCAGCGCGAACGTGAACGAGTTCCGCTAGCTGAGCGGCTGGCCGCCATATCGAACGATCTGAAGGCCAAGGCGGGAAGCGGTGGCAGGGATTTGACCAAGGATGAGATCGACGAGATGTGGGGACATTCCTGATGTTCATCGACACCTCGGTGGTGATCGCTGTCCTCGCCGGAGAGGAAGACGCCGCCGATTGGAGCCGCCGGATCGGGCAGGCCTCGATACGGATCACATCTCCGCTGGTCGTGCTCGAAGCGGCGATCCGGCTTTCATCGAAGTTGGTGGTGGAGCCGCTCTTCGCCGAAAAGGCGATAGAGGAGTTCCTGCGTGAGGCCGAGATCGAGGTGGTTCCGATCGAAATCGGTGATGCCAAGCTCGCGATCCAGGCTTTTTCGAACTATGGCAAAGGTCGCGGCCACCCGGCTCAGCTCAATCTCGCTGACTGCCTGTCATATGCCTCGGCAAAAAGCTGTGGGATGCCCTTGCTATACAAAGGGAAAGATTTTTCCCACACCGATCTGGCCTGATCCTACTCCCCCAGTTCCACGATTCGGCCAGCAGCTTCGTCAGCCGCTCCCGCCCAGCAGGCCAAATGCTGCCGCGCTCGCGCCATGGGCTGTTGACCTGCTCGCGCAACACGCCTGATCATTGCGCTCGTGCTGACGACGCAGACCATCGGCTGCCATTGTATGATCCATTCATACAGTCTGTCTCTTTGATCCGGGTTTTTCAAACGATGCCGAGATGCCAATCTCGATCAGTTGAACCCCCATTGAGGATTGAAATCTTGCAAACCATTTGGACAAGACGCGAGACGATGAAAACCCTTCTGGCAACGGGCATGGTTGCCATGCTTCAGCCTCTGGCTTTTGCAGCCAAGGCTGCCGGCAAGCTGGGATGGACCTATTTTCAGGCTGACGAGAAGGGTTTCCGCCGCACGCCGGTGCTGCTGACCGGTGAGAAGGAAGCCATCCTCCTCGATGGCGGATTTACGCTGTCGGATGGCCGTGCGGTCGCGGATGCGATCAAGGCGACGGGCAAGACTCTGACCACGATCTACGTCAGCTGCAGCGACCCTGACTATTATTTTGGCCTGCGTCCCATCGCGGATGCATTCCCCGGCGCCAAGATCATCGCAGCCGGCGCAACGGTGGCGGCGATCAAAGCCAATGTTCAAGGCAAGCTCGATGTCTGGAGCCCGCAGCTCAAGGACAATGGACCGAAGGTTCTGGCGGATGTCGTCATTCCCGAGGCTTCCGATATCACCTCACTTGAAATCGAAGGAAACAAGATCGAGATCGTCACCGTCGCCGATCTGAAAGACCGCCGGTATCTCTGGGTGCCCAGCCTTGAAGCGGTGTTCGGCGGCGTGCTGATCTCGTCGGGCGTGCATGTCTGGGTTGCCGACGAGCCAACCGTAGACGACCGTAAAAAATGGATTGCTGCGCTTGATGAAATCACGGCGCGCAAACCCAAAATCGTGGTGCCGTCCCATCAGGTAGCCGGCGCGCCGGACGGTCTTGCGGCCGTGGAATTCACCCGCGCCTACCTCGAAGCCTTCAACGAGGAAGCCGGGAAATCGAAATCCAGCGTGGAACTGATTGCGGCGATGAAGCGGCGCTATCCTGATCTTCTTGACGTCTCGTCGCTGGAACTGGGAGCAAAGGTCGCCAAGGGTGAAATGAAGTGGGGCTGATGCGGTTGGCCCGGGGCTAAGGCAGGAGCACACGGGCCACCTACAGCCCTGACGTATCGCGAACGGTTTACTTCCCCAATTCCACCGACCGCAGCCGTGCCGCTTCGACTGCTTCGGTCAGCAGCTTCGTCAGCCGGTCTTCGCCCATCAGCACGGCAAGGGCGGCTGCCGTGGTTCCGTTGGGGCTGGTCACCTGCTGGCGCAGGAAGCCGGGCTCCTCGCCGCTTTCGGCAGCGAGTGCAGCAGCGCCATAGACGGTCTGCATGGCCAGCAGCCTGGCGGTCTCGGTCGGCAGCCCTGCCTTCTCGGCTGCAACCGTAAGCGCCTCGATGAAATGGAAGATGTAGGCCGGACCGGACCCCGAAACCGCCGTCACCGCGTCCATCAGGCCTTCGTCGTCGATCGTCGTCACCACACCGCTCGCCGACAGCAGCTCGGCAACGAAACGCCTGATGTCGTCGGTCACCAGCGGGTTGGAATAGACCACCATCATGCCCTTGCCGATCGCGGCCGGCGTGTTGGGCATGCAGCGGATAACAGGCGCGAGATGGCCGAGTATGTGCTCGAAGGTGGCGACCGGCGTGCCCGCGGCGATGCTGACGAAGGTGGTCCTGCCGTCGCCGAAGCGCTTGTAGGCGGCGGTGACGTCGCGGATCACCTGCGGCTTGACGGCGATGACGACGAGGTCGGGCTCTGCGTCGGCGGGGATCCAGTTCGCGTCCGCGGCGACACTGCAACCGAGGTGCTCGGCGCGCTTGCGCAATTCGGCATTGGGCTCGACCACGAACACGGCTTGCGGGGCAAGCTTGCCGGATTTCAGCCAGCCCGCAAGCATGGCGTAACCCATATTGCCGCAACCGGCGAGAACAAGCCTGATCGTCATTGAGAGCCCTCCGAGACAAGGGTTCTCCTTAGACGCTAGCGGGCAGACGGGAAAGCCCCTCAAGGGGTGCTGGATCAGGCCAGCCGGTCAAGGTCGCCGGCGTACCGCGATCGGCCGCAGCGACACTTGCCGCAAGCCAAGCACGCCGAGCACGAAGAACAGCCAAACCGGGTCGCCGCGATGGAAGAAGAAGCTTTCCAGGAACGCGTTCAGCGCCGTGAACAGCACCACCATCATGAAGAAGTCACCGAGATAGATGTTCTCCTTGCGCGGCGGGATGCGCATGTAGTCGCGCAGCGGCGCGATCACGAAAGTGTAGACGGCAACGCACAGCGCCGGGATGCCCATCAGCACCGCAATGTCGAGATAGCCGTCATGGCCATGCACGATGGTCCGGATGTCCCAGGCCCGGTCGAAAGGCTGGTCCTGGCTCAGCAGCAGCGGCGTGCCCCAGAAGCTTTCATAGCCGTAGCCGGTCCAGGGCTTCTTCGCCAGCATCTCCCCGGAGAACTCCCACAGCGTCGTGCGCCCGGTGTAGGTGAGGTCGGGGAAATAGGTGGCCGCCAGCTCTTTCACCGGGGGGATGAAGACGATGCCTAAGGTACCGATGGCCGTCGCAATGATCGCCAGTGCAAACAGGATCGGCGTGCCGAACCGCATGCCGATCAGGCCCGGCAGCACGACGATCAGGATCGAGAACGGCACCAGGCCGGCCGTCGTCTTGGAGCCGGTGTGCAGCATGAAGATCATCGCCGCGCCGAAGATCGCCACGCCCCAGAACTTCTGGCCGCGCCGGAAGAGATAGAGGCCGGCGAAGCTGAAGCAGGCCATGATTGGTCCGGCAATGTTCTTGTGGGCGAACACACCACGCCACAGGCCGGCATGTTCGGGCTCCTGCGAATCGGCCGTATGCAGGGCCTCATGCGGAAAGACGATGAGGCCGATATAGGACAGGCCGATAACGACGATCGCGCAGAATATGATGACTTTCGAAAAACTGTCGGCGTCGCGCGGCAGCACCAGGACCGTCGCTATCGTCAGAACGCCAAGCAGCGTGAAGAAGGCCGCGCGCATGGCCGAGGACGGGTCGGTCGCGTTGATGACCGAAAGCATGAAAAAGCCGAGCATCAGGATCCAGGACGGGCTGAGCAGCGAGCGCACCATCTTGGGGTCGGCGAACGTCAGCAGTGAGAAGGTCGAAATGGCGCCGAGCGAACTGAAGCCGAGCTGGTTGACGATGTCGCCGCCGTCGCCGGTCAGTTCCGCGCCTGCCGGCTGAAACGGCCGGAACGACACGATGACGACGGCAAACAAAAGCGCGGCAATCGCCGTCGCCACGCCGTCGCGGGTGACGATGCCGCCCAGCAGCAGCTCGTCAGTTCTTCTCAGGCTGCCTGTATTGCTCATTGGCGTATCCGAATTCGGCAAGCACGCGGCCGAGCGAGACATAGACGGGGTAAAGCGCCGTCGACAGCGATCCTGTCCGCGCCAATTTGATTGCGCCGCGCACGGGCGAGGCTATCAGCAGCGCCAGGCTTTTTGCAAACACCTTGGCGCCGGCGAATGGCGTGCCGGCGCGCTTCTTCTTTTCGACCAGCGTCGAGATTACACCGTTGCGTAAGGATCGGGCGCGGATCCAGTCAGCCTCGACGCGCCGGGCCGGAACGCCTTCGCGCACCTTTGCCTCGGCGCACCAGCCAAGCACGAAACCTTTCTGCGCCGAGCGGCTGAGGAAGTCGGAATCGCCGCCGCCCATGAAGTTGAACCGCAGGTCGAGGAAGGGTGGCCCCATGATGGTGAGCACATTGCGCCCGACCAGAAGGTTGCCCGAGGAATAGAGTGCGGCCACGCGCCCGGTCTGGCGATAGGGCGGCGCAAACACCGGGTGCTCGGCCCATTTGGCGTGAGCAGGATCGGTAAACACCGGCACTTGCGGGCCACCGACAATGTCGGCGCCAAGCGTCTCCGCCGTCCTGCACATGCGCTCCAGCCAGTCCGCGTCGGCGATCTCGTCATCGTCGATGACCAGCAGGTGGCGGAAATCCGGAAAATGCAGGATCGCCGTCTGCCAGCCAGCATTGTAGGCACTGCAATTGCCCCGCTCATGCGCGATGATGACCATGCCCTTCATATCGTCG
Source organism: Mesorhizobium sp. M0514 (assembly GCF_040321145.1). Lineage (NCBI taxonomy): Bacteria > Pseudomonadati > Pseudomonadota > Alphaproteobacteria > Hyphomicrobiales > Phyllobacteriaceae > Mesorhizobium > Mesorhizobium sp. M0514. The sequence goes on along the minus strand of NZ_JAMYQZ010000017.1, from coordinate 35,830 downwards.
CGTTCGAACAGCGGCACGGCCGCCTGGGCGCCCTCACGCGCCTCGGCCTCGTTTTCGATGACGATGACGGCGAAGCGCCGGCTGGTTTGCTGTGCCTTGAGCGACGCCAGCGTTTCGAGCAGCAGTTGCGGCCGCTTGAAGGTCGGCAGCGTGACGACGGCTTCCATCGTCTCTGCGGCGAGCCCCGGAGAGCGTCCCGCAATCGAAACCGAACCGTCCGATGGCAAAGGGATCATCCGCTCCAGCCGCATGAATCTGGCTTTCGATAACACCGCGACGATAACGTTTCGTTAATCACCTTTCGCAGCGGCGCCTGCCGGTCCGCGCCTTTCAGCCGTTGCGTTGCGTGATTTAATCAAGGGTTCACCCAGCTTTGCTAGTGGCTGACGCCTGGATAGGTGAGATGCATCTGCTGTTCGCCACATCGATCGTGCCCGACGGCGCTCTCGCTTCGGGCTATGAGATCGCCAATGCTGCGATCATCGCCGCCTTGCGGCGCGCCGGCGTGCGCGTCACCGTCATTGGCTTCATCTGGCCGGGCAAGGCGCCCAGCGACCCCGAAAACACCTTCGTGCTCGGCGCCGTCGACGTGCGCACGGAAAGCGCCTCGGCGCGGCAGAAGCTCGCCTGGCTTGGCAAGGCGGTGCTGTCAGGGCTCACCTTCGCTTCCGTGAAGCTGCGCGCGGTTTCCGACAGCGAAGTCCGTGCCGCGATCGAGCGCGCCGGTCCCTTCGACGGCTATGTCCTGAATTCGGTGCAGTTCGCCGGCGCCTTTGAAAAACTGTTCGCCGACCGTCCCTCGATTTTCGTCGCCCACAATGTCGAACATGGTTCGGCCAAAGAGAATGCGGCAGCAGCAAACAGTCGCTTCCAGCGCCTGCTGTTTGCCCGCGAGGCCAGGCTGCTCAAGACCATGGAGGAGCGGCTCTGCCGCCGGGCTCGCTTCGTCTTCACGCTGGCCGAGGAAGACCGCGCCGCACTCGGCGTTGCCAGCGACGACCGCTCGGCGGTGCTGCCGCTGGTGACCACTGCCACGGCGCCAAAGCCGGTCAAGCCGCGCCGCATCGATTGCGACGCGGCGCTGATCGGCACCTGGACCTGGCAGCCGAACCGCATCGGCCTCGACTGGTTCCTGGAAAAAGTCGTGCCGCATCTTCGCCGGAGCTTTCGCATCAGAGTCGCCGGCAACATGCCGTCGGATATCACCTCTGCCCATCCCGGTGTCGAATTTGTCGGCCGCGTGCCCGACGCCCAGGATTTCGTGCGCGGCGCCGCCGTCATCCCACTGATCAGCACCGCGGGCAGCGGCGTTCAGCTCAAGACCATCGAAACCTTCGAACTCGGCCTGCCGTCGGTCGCCACCAGCCGTTCGCTGCGCGGCATCGATCATCGCCCGGCAAATTGTTTCGTCACCGACGATCCGGCCGCCTTCGCCGGCGCGCTGGAGGCAGCGGCGGCCGATGTCAGGGATGTCGATGGCAGCGCCTTCCATCGCCGGCAGATCAAGGCACTGGATGCCGCCATCAGGCTCGGCCTGGAAAAGCTCGGGCCGGTGGGGGAGGAGGTGTTTGCATGAACATGCACACCGCCCGCGCCGCCTTCGGGCTCGATACGCTGAAGACGATCCTTGGCATTTCGGTCCTTGCCATCGGCTGGGATGACGCGATCGCGCTGCTCACTCGTCTGATTGCCGAGCGGCGCTTCACCAAGGTCAGTTTTCTCAACGCTCACAACGCCAACATCGCCTCTACCGATCCGGTCTTTGCCGAGGCGCTCGACGATTTCCTCATCCTGCCTGACGGCGTTGGCGTCGATCTGGCGGCAAAGCTGCTCTACGGCGCGCCGTTCCCGGACAATCTCAACGGCACTGATCTCATTCCGGCCTTTCTGCAGGCATCGGCGAGGCCGCTGACCGTCGGGTTGCTTGGCGCCACCCGCGCCAACGCCGAGGCGGCGTCGGTCAGGCTAGCCGCTCTGGCGGTGCAGCACGAATTCGTCGTCATCCATGACGGCTATTTCTCCCCCGCCGAAGAGCAGGCGATCGTCGATCGCATCGAGGCATTGCGGCCCGACGTGCTGCTTGTGGCCATGGGCGTGCCGCGCCAGGAATTGTGGATCGCCCGTCATATCGATGCCCGCCACTGCACGCTGCCGATCGCCGTCGGCGCGCTGCTCGATTTTCTCTCCGGCACGGTGCCGCGGGCGCCTCTGTGGATGCGCCAGCTGAGGCTCGAATGGTTGTTCCGTCTGTGCATCGAGCCCGGCCGGCTGTGGCGCCGCTACGTCGTCGGCAATCCGGTGTTCCTGCTGCGTGTCGTCAGGCAGAAATTCTCGCGTCGGCCCGAGCCCGCCGGAGAGTTGCGGTGAACAGCCGCGTCGTGCCGAGCCCTGCAGCCGAGACCGGTGCCCTGCCGCAAACGCCGACGGCGGCGGTGGTGACCGCCAGCTATGCGCCGGATTTCGAACGCTGCCGCCTGTTGTGCGAGACCCTCGACCGCCATGTCTCCGGCTTGGCGCATCATTACATTCTGGTCGAGCACCGCGACGTGGCGCTGTTTCGCCAGTTGGAAAACGACCGCCGCAGCGTTGTCGACGAGCGCGACCTGCTGCCGCGCTGGCTGCGTGTGTTCGACGATCCGATGAGCCTCTTTCGCCGTCGCATCTGGCTCAGTCTCAAGACCCAGCCGCTGCGCGGCTGGCATGTGCAGCAGCTGCGCCGCATCGCCATCGCTGCGCATGCTGGAGAAGACGTGCTGGTCTTCTGCGATTCCGACGTCGCCTTCCTCAAGCCATTCGATCTGAGCGCCTTCTGGCGCGACGGCAAGGTGCGGCTGTTCCGGCGCGACGGCGTGCTGTCGAGCGACGGTCACGACGAGCATCGCATCTGGTCGCGCAATGCGGCCTCGGCGATTGGTATCGATGCATCCGAGGTTTCGAACCACGACTATATTTCGACGCTGATCGCCTGGCGCCGTCAGACCGTGACGGCGATGTGCGCCGAGATCGAGAAGGTGCACGCGCGCGGCTGGGTCGAGGTCATCGCTTCAGTGCGCCGGTTCTCCGAATGCATGATCTACGGCCGCTATGTCGACGATGTGCTGAAGGGCGCTGGCCATTTCCACGGCTCGGAGGAATTCTGCCGCGTGCACTGGACCGGCGAGGCGCTGTCGGATGACGAATTCCGCAGCTTCGTCGCTGCCATGGCACCGGGGCAGGTGGCGATCGGCATGCAATCCTTCATCGGCACCGATATCGGCCGCATCCGCCGCCTGATCGGATTGGCTTAGATTGCCTTGGCGGGCTTGCGCAGCGCCGAATAGGTCAGCAGCGCCGAGGCGAGATAGAGCAGCAGGAAGAGGACATTGAGCGATACGACAAGCCTGGGCGTGTCGGCAATCGTGGTCAGCACATAGGTCAACAGCACCGCCTTCAGCCCCGCCAGCAGGCCGAGGTTGAGCGCCCTGAGCGCGGTCTGGCCGCGGGCGAACAGCAGCTCGGCCTGGTATTCGACCAGGTTGCGCAGTCCCGGCACGCCGATTGCCAATGCCACCAAGGGCGCCGCCTCGGCGACATTCCGGCCAAGTGCATTGGGGAAGAAATGCAGCACGATGCCGAGTGCGGCCAGCGCCAATGTCGACACCAGGAACACGCCGGCTTCGATACCGCTCTTGACCCGCAGTCGCGACAACAGCTCCGGCGCCCGCATCATCTTCTGCACCAGCATCATCGAGAAGGTGCGGATCGGTATTGCCGTCAGGTCGACCAGCCGCATGATGATGGCATAGATACCGGCCAGATGCGGCCCGCCGATCGCCAGCACAAGCAGCTTGTCGAATTCCGACTGCAGGTAGAACAGCACTTCGGCTCCGGCAACATAGATCGAATCGGCAAGCCGCCTGAGATAGAGCTCGGTGCGCAGCCTCAGCCGCTGGCGTGGATAATAGAAGCCGAAGGCCAGCAGCAGCGAGGCGGCGTTGGCGCCGATGTAGAACAACGACCAGATCCAGACGCTGTGCTGGCCCGATAGCATGAACAGCACGGCGCCCAGCGCGCGGAACGCCGTGGCCACGATCGACAGCACGGCGGCGCGGCCGAATTTGCCGAGCCCGTTGTTGACGATCAGCACCACCTCGACCGGCCGCCACAAAAGCGCCTCTGCAAAGACGATTGCGGCAAAGACGGCCAGCGGAACGGTGCTGGCGAAGAAGATCAGGTAGACGCCCCACGAGGCGGCCGCCAGCAGTGGTAAGGACACGGCGCCAAGCAAAAGGAAGCCGGCGGTGAAGGTGCCGATCAGATTGGGGCGGATGGTGGCTGTGCGGTAAAGGGCCGAGATGAAGCCGAAAGCGAGGATGCGCGACAGCATGACGCCGGCCGCCGAGGCGGTGGCGAACATGCCGAACTCGGCAATCGACAGCGTGTTGGCAAGTGCGATGAAATAGGCAAGCGAGAACACCAGCCGCCCGCCGGCGCCGCTGATGGCTGAAAGATAGTCGCGAAACAGCCCCCGTCTTTCGGCGAGGAAGGTGCCGATGCGGGCGAGTGTCCGCCTTTGCGGTATGTCGCTGGCCTGCGTCATATCGAGGAAAGCCGTAAGCCGGAAAGCTTAACGTGCGGTTCTGACGCCATTTTACAGATCCCGGCAATGCGTGGCGAAGCGAGAAACTTTCACTTGCAGACTTCGGAAATTAACCTTTTGTTTCCCATGCCTGTTTAGCGTGACTTAACGATTGGCCGACCGCCGCTCCTGCGCCGTCGAAGGTAAAGTTTCGAGACAATGGTCGACAGGGAAAACCGTGAAGACTGGAGGCGCGAGCGCTCCCTCCTGGCGCTCGGCAAAGCCGTGCGCGGCGATGAGGCGGCGGATGCGTCGGCGGTCTCGATCGGTGACCGGGTGGATCCGTCATGGCGCGAGGACGCCGCCACGCGTCACCGCATAGCCCGCTCGCAACGCGAGGCGCGGTCGAATCCGGCGCCAACGTCACCGCCCGAGCCGCCGCAGTTCCAGGCCGACGGCGAACCCGTTTCGGCCGCCAGCGCGCGTGAGGAGCCTGTTTCCGGCCGGCGTCAGCAGCACGCCGCCTATGAGCTCCGCTCTTTCCACGAGCAGCGACCGGACCGCGACGACGATGACGGGCAGGAATGGAAGCCGCTGATCGATCCGCTCCAGGTCGTCCGCGGCATTAGTCGTTCCAAGTTGCTGATCGTCTCGACGACGATATTGGGCACCGTGCTCGGCGTCGCCGTCGCCGTTTCGACACCGAAGAAATACGAAGCCACCACACAGATGGTCATCGAGCCAGGCGACCTGAAGCTTTCCGACAACGATCTCACCCAACCGGTCGGGCAGCCCGATGCGGCGCTGGCTGTTGTCGAAACCCGCATCAAGATGGTGACATCCGGCAAGGTCCTCGACAAGGTCGTGGCCGATCTCAATCTCGTCGACGATCCGGAATTCAACGGACAGGGCTCTGGCGGCCTTGGCGTCCTGTCGCTCATTCGCTCGATACTGTCGCGCCAGGATGGCCCTGGCGGCGGCGGTGAAGTGCGCCGCCAGGCGCTGGCGGTCGGCAATCTGGCCAAGAGCCTGTCGGTTGAGCGCAGCGGCAAGAGCTTTGTCGTTTCCATCAGCGCCACCACTCAAAGCGCCGACAAATCGGCGAAGATAGCCAATACGACCAGGGACGTTTTCCAGCAGGAGGCGGCCCAATACCAGTTCGGGATGGCCGGGCGCGCGACGGACCAGCTGACGGCCAAGCTCGATGACCTGCGCAAGGATGTCGAGACAGCGGAGCGCAAGGTCGAGGATTTCAGGGCCACGCATGATCTCGTTGACGCGCAGGGCCATCTGATCAGCGACGACCAGATGCTGAAGCTCAACGAGCAGTTCTCAGTCACCCGGGCCCGTACGCTGGAACTCAATGCCCGGGCCGCGTCGGCGCGTTCGCTGGACGTTAATTCGGTCATCAACGGCACGTTGCCGGAAGAAATCAATTCCAACACGATGAGCGAACTGCGCGCGCAATATGCAGCTTTGAAGCAGGAGGCCGACCGCGCCGCCGTGCGTCTGGGACCGCGTCATCCCGAATACCAGGCGCTCAACGCCCAGCTCGACGGCTCGCGCGAGCGCATCGCAGGCGAACTGCGCCGCATCGCCTCGTCGCTGCAGGTCGATTTGAAGCGCTCGGTTCAGCTTGAGCAGGATCTCGCTTCCCGCCTGGCTCAGGCAAAGGTCCAGAGCGGCGACGTCAACAGCGATCTGGTCAGCCTGCGCGAACTGGAGCGTGACGCCACGGCCAAACGCTCCGTCTACGAACAGTACCTTCTGCGCGCCAAGGAGACCGGCGAACAACAGAACATCAACACCACCAACATCAATCTGATGACCCCAGCGCAACCGCCGCTCGAACCCAACGGACCGTCGCGGGCTGTAATAGCGCTGGCCGGCCTGCTGCTCGGGCTTGCTTCGGGCATCGGTCTCGGCGCCATGCGCGGCGCCTGTGCCAGCCTGCGCGGCGCTGCCAATTCGCGTTCGCGCGGCAGAATGGACGAGCGCCGCCCTCCGGTCGAGGACAAGATCTATCGCGCGCCGCTGCCTGCGCCGCCGCCGCCGGCAGCACCTCCGGTGTTGCCGGTCGAGACCGCTCCCGCCCGCAGCCCGGGTCTGTTCGACGGACTGTTCTCGGCGATGCGCAAAGCCACGCCGGGTAGCGGGACGTCAGGCGATCGGCCCGTCGAGACCTACCGCGCCCAACCAGCCGCCGAATATACCAAGCCGGTGCAGGAGACTGTGGGCTATCGCCAGCCGGACTTCCGGAACGAGGTTCCGAACGCCAATCCCCCTGCGCAGCAGCCTGGCTACGCGCAGCCTCGTCAGCCGGCTGACTATGCCTATTCGCAGGCTCAGCCGATGCCCGCGGCGTACGGGCAGTGGTCTTCTCCGCAGCGCGCTGGGGCGGCGCCGGAAGACCAGCAGGCGCAAATCGACGATATCCGCGCCGGCCTGCGCGAATTTCGCGAAGCGGTGCGCGAACTCACCGAAAGCCGTTCGCACCGCCGCTATTTCTAAGCAATTCCAGGAAAAGTGTGAAACGGTTTTCCCGGGAAAAGCGCGTAGCGCGCTTTCCCTTGGGAATTGCGACAAAACAAGAAATAAAGCGGTTCAGCCTTTCCGTGAAAGGATGAGTCGCTCTGAGCCCGTCAGCACAGAATAAAAGCTGCCGGTTTCGAGTTTACGGCATGTGACGGCGCTTTGACGGGATTGCTTAGGCCAAATTTCGTGAAAATGCCGCGCAGCATGACGCCCAAAAAAGCGCTGCCGTCGGGCTTTACCCGAATGGGCCGAACGTTTGGAACAACGACATGCACGAAGCAACGTTCAAGGCGCGCCGCGCCTTGGCTGGAATGATGTCGAGGATGGTTCATGGCCGAAGTGATTGACGGAAAGATCGTCGCCGCAGACGTGGTTCAGAAGGTCAAGGCCTTGACCGAGGACCTGGTCGCCAAGGGAAAGGCCCAGCCCGGCTTGGCGGTGGTCATCGTCGGCGAGGATCCGGCAAGCCAGGTCTATGTCGCGTCGAAGTCGCGCACCGCCAAGGAATGCGGCTTTCATTCGCTGCAGCACACGCTGCCGGCCGACACGTCGGAAGCGGCACTGCTGAAGATCATCGGCGAACTCAACGCCGATCCGGCCATCAACGGCATTCTGGTGCAGCTGCCGCTTCCCGCCCATATCGATGCCGGCAAGATCATCCAGGCCATTGCACCGCAAAAGGATGTCGACGGCTTTCATTTCATCAATGTCGGCAAGCTCGGCACCGGCGAACTCGAAACAGCCTTCGTGCCCTGCACGCCGGCCGGCTCCATGCTTTTGATCGAACGCGTGCGCGGCAAGGATCTTTCCGGCCTCAACGCGGTCGTCGTCGGCCGCTCCAACATCGTCGGCAAGCCGATGGCAAATCTGTTGCTTGCCGCCAACTGCACCGTCACCATCGCCCACAGCCGCACCAAGGATCTGCCGGCGCTGGCCCGCACAGCCGACATTCTGGTTGCCGCCGTCGGCCGGCCCGAAATGATCAAGGGCGACTGGGTCAAGCCCGGCGCCACCGTGATCGATGTCGGGATCAACCGCATTGCCGCACCCGAGAAGGGCGAAGGCAAAACCCGCCTCGTCGGCGATGTAGCCTATGCCGAAGCGGCCAAGGCCGCCGGCGCCATCACCCCCGTGCCCGGCGGTGTCGGACCGATGACCATTGCCATGCTGATGGCCAATACGTTAGCCTCAGCCTACCTTGCGGCCGGCTTGAAGCGGCCTTCCTTCTGACCCAGAAAGCAGCTTCTTTGCCGAACCTTGCTATACCCTCTGAACGGCCGGTCGTGGATGATCCCGTTCAAGGGGGCCGGCAATTCGCGTTCCTGCTGGTCGACAAGTTTTCGATGTTTTCGCTGGCAGCGGCGATCGATACCTTCCGCTCGGCCAACCGCCTGCTCGGCCGCGATTTCTATGGCTGGACGACGGTCTCGGCCGACGGCGATCCCGTCATGGCCTCCAACGGCCTGCCGCTCAAGATCGACTATGCCGTCGCCGATTTGCCGCCAGTCGATATCCTATTCGTGTCGGTGGGCCTGTCGGTCGAGTTCCCCGGCAAGAGCAAGGTGCTGGCGGCGCTGCGCAGCTGGGGCCGGCGCGGCAATGCGCTCGGCGCGCTGTCGGTGGGCTCTTACCTCCTGGCCGAAGCCGGTCAGCTCGAAGGCTATCGCTGCACCATCCATTGGGAAAACCGCGCCGGCTTCGTCGAGCGCTTTCCCGACATCAATTGCACCGGCAACGTCTTCGAGATCGACCGCAAGCGCTACACCTGCGCCGGCGGCACCACCTCGATCGACCTGATGCTGGAGATCGTGCGTGGCGACTTCGGCTCGAACCTCGCCAACGGCGTTGCCAACCAGTTCCAGCATGAGCGCATCCGCTCCGCCGGCGACCGCCAGCGCGTCGGGCCGGAGCGCGACCTGACCGGCAAGTCGGAGAAGCTAAGGCGCATCGTCGAACTGATGGCCGACCATCTCGACGAGCCGCTATCAGCCGTGCAGCTTGCCAAATCGGCGGGCCTGTCGGTGCGCCAGGTCGAGCGCTTGTTCCTGCGCCATTTGAGCGTCACGCCCGGTCGTTACTACATGCGGCTCAGGCTTGAGCGGGCGCGCGAACTGCTGCGCCAGACCAACATGCCGATCCTCGACGTGGCCATTGCCACCGGCTTTACCTCGCACTCCTATTTCGCGCAGAGCTATCGGCTGCAGTTCGGCCGTCCGCCTTCCGAAGAGCGGCGCACCACCTACTGATGTCGTGGTGCCAGCTCTGCCGGCGCCGATCCTATTACAATGCAACCGTTAGAAGCATGATCCCAAAAAGTGGGTGCCGGTTTTTGGAAAAGATCATGCTCCAACAAAGGGCTAGATCATGATGAGATTTCATCCAAATCTCATCATGATCTAGTAACCCGCTCCAGGCTTGTGTCCGGACGCGCTGTCAAATAGCTTCCGGCGCGGATCAGAGGGCGGCCTCAAGGAGATTTCGATGGCGGAATTTTTGCGGAGCGTCGCTGCGGCGCTGCTCCTTTTGTCGATGACTTCGCTCGGCTTTGCCGCCAACAAGGTTATCATCATTCTTGACGCTTCAGGCTCGATGTGGGCCCAGATCGACGGCAAGCCGAAGCTCGAGATCGCGCGCGAATCGCTGAGGACCGTACTGCAGTCGGTCCCGGGCGACGACGAGATCGGCTTAATGGCCTATGGCCACCGCGAAAAGGGCAGCTGCGACGACATCGAGCTGATCGTGCCGCCGCAAGCCGGCTCGGCTAGCGCCATTTCGGCCGCTGCCGACAGCCTGAAATTCCTCGGCAAGACGCCGCTGACCGCAGCCGTCAAGCAGGCGGCCGAAGCTCTGAAATACACCGAGGACAAGGCGACCGTGGTTCTCATCACCGATGGGCTTGAAACCTGCGAAGGTGACCCGTGCGCGCTGGGCAAGGAACTGGAGGCCTCAGGCGTCGATTTCACCGTCGACGTCGTCGGCTTCGGCCTGACCGCTGACGAGGGCAAGCAGATCGCCTGCCTTGCCGACAACACCGGCGGCAAATATATCCAGGCCTCGGACGAGAAGGCGCTGCAGGAAGCACTGGTCGAAACCGTCGCCGCGCCGGCGCCGGCACCCGCTCCGGCGCCTGCCCCTGAACCGGCAAAGCCCGAATTCAATTTCATCCCGAGCGTGGTCATGGCGGAAGGCGGCGATCCGATCACCGACGGCAATGCCTGGGAGGTCTACAAGGCCAAGGCCGATGGCACGCGCGGCGAGGCCGTCACCACCCAGTACAACAACTACGAGGCCAATCTCGAGCCGGGCGACTATGTCGTCGTCGCGCGCGCCGACGAAGCTCGGGCGGAACAGAAGGTCAATATCGAGGCGGGCCAGGTCTACAAGCCGCTCTTCACCTTGAACGCCGGCACCATGCTCATCCATCCGAAGCCAAGCCAGGGCGCCGAGATCAGTGACGAAGCCCATGTCGACTTCGCCTTCCCAGGCGGCAGCACCACCCACTATGGCGACACCAGGATCATCGTGCCGGCTGGTGAGCAGAAGGTGACGGTTGCGATCGGCAGCGGCTCGGTGACCGAGAACATCCAGCTCGCCGCCGGGCAGACTGTGGAAAAAGACATAGTCGTCGGCGTCGGCCATGCCGCCGTCAACGCCTACTACACTGCAGGTGGCGACAAGGCCGACTCCTCGGGCATCAGCGTCCAGATCGTCAAGGCCAAGAAAAAGATCGACGGCTCGCGTGACGATGTCGCCCACTCCTATGGGCCCGACAGCAAGTTCTGGCTGCCGCCGGACGACTATGTCGCGGTCACCTCGCTTGAGCTCGCAACCGTCGAGCAGCCTTTCAGCGTCAAGGTTGGCGACGTCAAGGACGTCAAGGTGACGCTCGATGCCGGCGTGCTGGTGATGTCGGCGCCGGGCGCCTATTCGATCGAGGTGCTGTCGTCGAAGAAGGATATCCAGGGCAACCGCAAGGCGCTCGGCCTGAACTATGGCGACACCTGGCAGCAGATTATCCCGGCCGGCGACTATGTCGTCCTCCGCCACATGTCCGATCAAGGCCATGACAAGGAAATGCCGGTGACGGTCAAGGCCGGCGAACGGAGCGAGATTACGGTTCAGCCGTAATCTCCATCCATCCCTCACCAAAGGGCGGCCTCAAACCGAGCTCGATCCGCCCTTTTTACAAAATAGGCAATGATGCCTCAGGCCGTGCCGAAAGCACTGGCGCCGTGGTCGGCGCGGCCGACCAACTGGCGGAAACCAGCGAACAGCTCGCGGCCGAAACCGAACTCGTTGCCGATGAGATCGATGTCGGCCGTGCGGCGCAGCGCGAGCTCGGGCCCCGGCACCAGCACTTCCAGCGTGCCGGCATCGGCGTCGAGCCGGATGATGTCGCCGTCATGGATCCTGGCGATCGGCCCTTCCTCGACCGCTTCCGGCGTTACATGGATCGCCGCCGGCACCTTGCCGGAAGCGCCAGACATGCGCCCGTCCGTGACCAGCGCGACGCGCTGGCCACGATCCTGCAGGATGCCGAGCACGGTGGTCAGCTTGTGCAGTTCCGGCATGCCGTTTGCCTTCGGGCCCTGGAAGCGGATGACGGCAATGAAGTCGCCAGTCAGCGTGCCGGCCTTGAAGGCTTCGTTCAGTCCCTGCTGGCTGTCGAACACCTTGGCCGGCGCCTCGATGACGCGGCGTTCCGGCTTCACGGCGGACGTCTTGATGACGGCGTGGCCGAGATTGCCGGCGAGCACTTTCAGGCCGCCGGTCGGCTGGAAGGCCTTCTTGAACGGCGCCAGCACCTTCTCGTCGCCGCTCTGCAGCGGCGAGGCTTCACGCACGACGCCGCCATCTTCGCCGAGCCGGGCCTCGACCGCATAGGGCCTCAGGCCTTCACCCCATACCGTCTGCACATCCTCATGCAGGATGCCTTCGTCGAGCAATTCGCGGATCAGGAAGCCGAGCCCGCCGGCGGCATGGAAATGGTTCACATCGGCAAGCCCGTTCGGATAGACGCGGGCCAGCAGCGGCACCGCTTCCGACAGGTCGGAAATGTCCTGCCAGGTCAGCGTAATGCCGGCGGCGGCCGCCATGGCGATGAGGTGGATTGTGTGGTTGGTCGAGCCGCCGGTGGCGTGCAGGCCGACGACGCCATTGACGAAAGAGCGCTCGTCGATCATGCGGCCGACCGGCGTGTAGGCGTTGCCGAGCGCGGTGATCGCCAGGGCTCGCCTGGTCGCCTCGCGCGTCAGCGCGTCGCGCAGCGGCGTGCCTGGATTGACGAAGGACGCGCCGGGCGTATGCAGGCCCATGATCTCCATCAGCATCTGGTTGGAATTGGCGGTGCCATAGAACGTGCAGGTGCCCGGCCCGTGATAGGATTTGGACTCCGCTTCGAGCAGTTCTGCGCGTCCGGCCTTGCCCTCGGCATAGAGCTGGCGGACCTTGGCCTTCTCGTCATTGGGGAGGCCCGTCGTCATCGGCCCTGCCGGCACGAACACCGCCGGCAGATGGCCAAAGGTGAGGGCTGCAATCACCAGCCCCGGCACGATCTTGTCGCAGACGCCGAGATAGACGGCGGCGTCGAACATGTTGTGCGACAGGCCGATCGCCGCCGACATGGCGATCACGTCGCGCGAAAACAGCGACAGCTCCATGCCGGGCTGTCCCTGGGTCACGCCGTCGCACATGGCGGGCACGCCGCCGGCCACTTGCGCGATGCCGCCAACTTCCTTCGCGGCTTCCTTGATCAGCGCCGGGAAGGTTTCGAAGGGCTGATGCGCCGACAGCATGTCATTGTAGGAGGTGATGATGCCGAGGTTCGGCACCTTGTCGGCGCCGAGCGCCAGCTTTTCAGACGGGCTGCAGACGGCAAAGCCATGCGCGAGGTTGCCGCAAGACAGGACGCCCCGGTTGGCGGTGCGGCTGGACGCCTCGGCGATGCGGCCGAGATAGCGCTCGCGGCCGGCTTTCGAGCGTTGGCGGATGCGTTCCGTGATGGCTTCGATGTCGCGTCTGGCTGTCATGGTCGGTCCTTTCGAGCCCCGGAAGAACGTCCTCCACCGTCTGCCGGGACTACTTTGCGTGAAATCAGGGTGCCCAGAACACCTCTACCGGGGTGGGTGCCGCTTCGAGCACTTTGCGGATGGGCTTTTTCGCACCCGGTCCCATCGCACCGTCGAAGGCGGTGCGCTTGTCCTCGCCTTCTATATGCAGCGCGATGAAGCCGGCGTCGACGATCCGCGCCAGCGGCAGCGTCAACCGGGGTTCGCCGGCGCTTGCCGCGTGAACCGGCAGCACGATCCTTGATGAGGCCGGGTCGAGCAAATCGCCGAGATTCTCGGCGTCGGGAAAGAACGAGGCGGTGTGGCCGTCGCCGCCCATGCCGAGCACGACGACATCGAGGGGCCAGGGCAGAGCCTTCAGCGCCGCATCGTCGGCCGCCGCGGCGGTCTCGATGCTTGCCGCGTCATGGTAGAGCGGCACGAAGTGCGCGGCAGCCGCCTTGTTCTGCAGCAGGTTGGCCGCCACCAGCCCCGCATTCGAGCGCGGCGAGGAGGCCGGCACGAACCGTTCGTCGACCAGCGTCACCGTCACCTTGTTCCAGGCGATCGGAATGGCCGAAAGTGCTGCAAAGAACTTTGCCGGCGTGGTGCCGCCGGAAACGGCAAGCAGGGCCGTGCCGCGCTCGTCGATGGCCTTGGTCAGGCGCGCCGCGACATTGCCGGCAAGGGCTGCCGCCAGATCCTGGCGCCCGGCAAAGCCGTTCCAGTTATAGACGGGCTCGCTCAATTGCTTTCGTGCCATGTCCGCCCGTCGCGTTCGATCAGCGCAATCGAGGCCGAGGGACCCCATGTGCCGGCCGTATAGCCTTGCGCCTCCTGCCTGGCGCTTTCCCAGGCGTTCTGGATCGGGTCGATCCACTTCCATGCCGCCTCGACTTCGTCGCGGCGCATGAACAGCGTCTGGTTGCCGCGGATAACATCCATGATCAGCCGTTCATAGGCGTCCGGCGCGCGACCGTCGAAAGATGTTGCAAAGCTCATGTCGAGCGGGATCTGGCGCAGCCGCATGCCGCCCGGGCCTGGATCCTTGATCATGATGAACTGCTTGACGCCTTCGTCGGGCTGCAGCCGGATCACCAGTTGGTTGGCTGAGATCGGCCCGGCGCTGTCGCCGAAGATCGAATGCGGGATCGGCTTGAACTCGATGACGATTTCCGAAACGCGGGTCGCCAGCCTTTTGCCGGTCCGGAGATAGAACGGCACGCCGGCCCAGCGCCAATTGCCGATCTCGGCCTTGATGGCGACGAAGGTCTCGGTGGAGCTGTCTTTGCCGAGTTCCTCGACATAGCCTTTCACCGCGCCGCCTGCAGAGGCGCCGGCGCGGTACTGCCCGCGCACGGTGTGCTTGGGTGCCTCATTGCCGTTGATGCGCTTCAGCGCCCGCAGCACCTTCAGCTTCTCGTCGCGCACGGCATCGGCATCCATCGACGATGGCGCCTCCATGGCAACCAGGCAGAGCAGCTGCAGCATGTGGTTCTGCACCATGTCGCGCAGCGCGCCGGCCTTGTCGTAGTAGGTGACGCGGTCTTCAAGACCGACGGTCTCGGCCACCGTGATCTGCACATGGTCGATATGGGCAGAATTCCAAAGCGGCTCATAGAGCGCGTTGGCAAAGCGCAGCGCCATCAGGTTCTGCACCGTCTCCTTTCCGAGATAGTGGTCGATGCGGAAGATCTGGCTTTCGTGGAAGTCGTCTCCAACCACGTCGTTGAGCTTGCGCGCCGAATCGAGGTCGCGGCCGATCGGCTTCTCCAGCACGATGCGTGAATTCGGCGTGATGAGATTGTGGGCTTTCAGCTGGTGCGAGATGTCGCCGAACAGCGCCGGCGCAACCGCCAGATAGAAAGCGCGAATGCGGTCGCTTTCGCCGATCGCCTTTTTCAGCTTGTCGAAGCCGGCACCCGTCGTCGCGTCGGCCGATACGTAGGACAGCCGGGCAAGAAATGTCTTGAGTTCCTCGGCGTCGATGTCGGCCGGCTTCACATGCTGGGAAATCGCCTGCTTGGCGAAAGCCTGGAATTCCTCGTCGCTCATCTTGGAGCGCGAGGTGCCGATGATGCGGGTCGGCTCGGAAAACTGGTGGTCGCGCTGGCGGTGGTAGAGCGAGGGCAGCAGCTTGCGTTCCGACAGGTCGCCGGTGCCACCGAAAATGATGAAGTCGAAAGGCTCGACGGGAATGATCTGGCTGGTCATGGTCTGTCCGCTTTGACGCCGCTCGCTGTGACGCGGCAGGATATAATCTAATCGATTTAAACTATCCAGTGCCATGGTGTCACATCAAGGCCAAATCACTGCATATTGATTCGCTCCAAATGTGCCTTGACACTGGCTGCCACCCGGAGGCTTTTCGTCAAGCGATGGTCCCGGGGCTTTCGCGCCTGCAACATAAAGCGGGAATGTGACGAAAGCTAATGCGTGTCGCCCAGAAGTGCGAAGCGGTTCTGGGAGACAGACACGCATCAAACAAAAAGGAAAAATGCGCTTGCGAGGTGGGTCTTCAATGAGCGGAAAAAGCATGCGTCTGGAAAACAAGGTTGCCGTCATCACGGGTGCTGCGTCAGGTTTCGGCGAAGGCATGGCCAGGCGCTTTGCCGAAGAGGGCGCCAAGGTCGTCGTCGCCGACCTCAACGCCAAGGGCGCGGAGCGCGTTGCAGCAGAGATCGGCCAGGCCGCGATCTGGACCCAGACCGACGTTTCGCAGCGTTCCGAATTCGACGAGATGGTCTATGCCGCAAAAAGCGCCTTCGGCCGCATCGATATCATGGTCAACAATGCCGGCTACACCCATCGCAATGGCGACATGCTCGACGTCGACGAGGCGACCTTCGACCTGATCACTTCAGTCAACATGAAGGCGATCTACCACGCCGCACTTGCCGTGGTGCCGATCATGGAGCGGCAGGGCGGCGGCGTCATCCTGACCACGGCTTCGACCGCCGGTCTGCGGCCGCGTCCGGGGCTCACCTGGTACAATGCCTCGAAGGGCTGGGCGATCACCGCGACCAAGTCGATGGCGGTCGAACTCGCGCCCAAGAACATCCGCGTGAACTGCCTTTGCCCGGTCGCCGGCGAGACCGGCATGCTGGAGAAATTCATGGGCACTGACACGCCCGAGATCCGCGAGAAATTCCGTGCCTCGATACCGCTCGGCCGTCTGTCGACGCCGCTCGATATCGCCAACGCTGCGCTTTGGCTTGCGTCGGACGAAGCCGCCTTCATCACCGGCGTGGCGCTGGAGGTCGACGGCGGCCGCTGCATTTGAGCAATTCGGGAAGTCCCTCGCTGTTCGCAATGCACGGCAGACAGAGCAACGTCGGCAAAAGTTCGCATCGGTGCGCCGGCCGGCCGAGGAACGAACAGTTGACGTCGTCACGCCGGACCCCAGTTTGACTTCTCGATCACCCGAAAGGCATAACGGGATCGTGGATAGTGTTGGCGGGTGATGAAGATCAGGCAGCAGAAAAGTCGCTATGATCTGGGATGGCGGCTGCGGCTTTACCTGGCCACGCGTGCGCGGGCGCGAAGCAAGGCAATTTTCATCGGCATTACCGGAAGCTCCGGCAAGACCACGGCGGGAAGCCTGCTTGGACACATCCTGGCCGGTCATGGTTCGGTCCATACACAGGTTCTGGCCAACACGATGAAACTGTTGGTCTCGACGCTATCCAGGCGAATGGGAAAGGGCGGCAAAACCGACTACGTCGTCTTCGAGGCTGCTGCATTCGGCCCGGATACAATGAAGCCCATGGCCGAATTGCTTCGCCCCAACGTGGCTGTTGTCACAATGGTCCGGCTGGAGCATCGCGCCAGTTTCAAGACTGTCGAAAACGTCGCACGAGAAAAAAGCGCCCTGGTCGCGGCGCTGGAGCCGGGCGGCTTCGCGATGCTCAATGCCGATGACCCTCTTGTGATGGGCATGGCCTCGGCGAGCGATTGCCGTTCCGTCACATTCGGCACATCGGAGCAGGCGGATTATCGCGTCAGCGATATCGAGGCCTCCTATCCCAAGCCGTTGCGGTTCTCGCTCCACTGGCGCGGCGGTGTGCTCGATATCGAGACGTCGTTCCCCGGCGAGCATTTCTGGCTGCCGACTTCAGCGGCGGTGGCAACCGCTCTTGAGCTGGGCGTGCCTGCGCAGATGGTCAAGCACAGGATCGCGACGTTCCAGCCTCTGGAAAATCGCGGCCAGGTGCTCGTCCCCGCGGGTGGCCCCCACTTCATCGTGGATGCCGCAAAGGCGCCCTGGCATTCGCTGAGCCTTGCCTTCGACATGGTAGCCGGATCGACATTTGGGCGAAAACGTATCGTTCTTGGCCAGCTATCGGATTTTTCCGGCTCGAATAACAGATATGCCCAAGCTTACAGCAGCGCGCGCGAGATTGCAGACCAGGTGATTTATGCCGGCGATCATGCCCATCGCTCCAAGGCGAACCAGGCAGATCGCGACAGCGGCCGCTTCATCGAATTGCGCACGGCGAGGGAAGTGTCGGACTACATCGCCCAAACCGCGCAGCCTGACGAGTTGATCCTGCTCAAGAGCTCGTCCAATCTGCACCTCGAGCGTGTCGCACTTGCCTGGACCCACAACGTCCAGTGCTGGGTTTCGGTATGCGGCAAAACCGAGGGATGCGAGCAATGCGGCCTCTATGAAGTGCCGTTTGAGCAGCACCGTGAGTTTGTGGCGCAGAGAAAATCGAAGCGCCGCAAGCACAGACTGCTGCGGCTCCTCGGTCGCTAGAACTCTTTGGCTCAAGCACGCCAGCGCCCGTTTGACTCTGGAACTTGGCACGACGCATATTAGGCTGGGCTAAAAGCTGGCGGGGTGTGAAACTGGAATCGCTGAAAATTCGCAAGGACTTGGGCTGGGCGCTGCGACGGCTGCAGGCGCGCTGGGTGCGGGCGCGTAACAAGGCGACGTTCATCGGCATTACCGGCAGCTCCGGTAAATCCACATCCACCAGCCTGCTTGCACACATACTGGGCGCCCAAGGCAAGGTGCATCTACAGGCCCAGGCCAATACAATGCCTGCGCTCATCCGAACGCTTTACAAGCGCCTGAGGAAGGCCGGCAAAGTCGATTACGTCGTTTTCGAAGCCGGCGCTTCCGACTTCGGCACGATCAGCGCCATGGCGCAGATGCTGAAGCCGAGTGTGGCGGTGGTTACGATGATCCGTCTGGAGCATTTCGGCAAGTTCAGGACTCTGGAAGCTGTGGCGGGAGAGAAGCGGGCGCTGGTCGAGGCACTCCAACCCGATGGACTTGCGGTTCTCAATTGCGATGACCCACTGGTGATCGGCATGGCGTCTGGCGCGAAATGCCGGATTGCGACCTTCGGCCAGTCCGGCGAGGCAGACTACCGCGTGAGTGACGTGCATGCCGCGTATCCGGAATTGCTGCGGTTCACCCTTCATTGGCGCGGTGGCAGCCTGAATATTCAAGCGCCTTTTCCCGGCGAGCAATTCTGGCTGCCGACTGCAGCGGCCATGGCCGCCGCCTTGGAACTTGGCGTCCCGCCAGAGCAAGTCGTAGCAAGAACGGCATCGTTTGCACCACTGCCCAACCGCTCTACGGTGCAAGAGGTATCCGCGGGTCCGAAATTCCTGGTCGATACGGCCAAAGCGCCCTGGCATTCGCTCAACATTGCTCTGGAGATGATTGCAAAGGCCAAGGCCGCTCGCAAGCGCATTGTGCTTGGGCAGATATCCGACTACGCCGGCTCGTCGAGGAAATACGGCAGTGCGTACAAGATCGCTCGCGAAATCGCCGATGAGGTCATCTACACGGGCGACAATGCGCATCGCTCGCGCGCCAGCCAGGCCGACCGCGACAGCGGCCGGTTCATTGAGCTTCGCAGTCCCAAGGAAGTTTCGGATCACATCAAACAGACGGCAGTCCCAGGAGAACTGATTCTGCTGAAAAGTTCGTCCAACCTTCATCTGGAAAGGATCGCGCTCGCCTGGACGCACGATGTGAAATGCTGGACCCCGCTATGCGGCAGGTCAGAAAGCTGCCAAATGTGCGGCCTCTATGAGGTGCCGTTCGAGGAACACCGGGATTTCCTGGCGAAGCGCAAACTTGCTCGCAGGAGACACCGTTTCAGGTGGTTGCTCGGCGGCTGACCAGATCTGGCGGCTTGTGTCTCAAGCCCCGGTCTTGATGTAGCTCTTGTAGATCCAGCCGCGCTTGCCGTTGTAGACGATCTGGCACCATTTCTTGCAACTCACCACCTGCACCGACGACTTGGCGGGCACGGTGCCCATGGCGGCGGCGTTTTTCTGCGGACCGCTGCGCATTGTCACCGTCCTGAGGATGCGTCCGGTGCCGGCGGCAGCAGCCACCTTCTGTGGCTTGGCCTTGGCCTGGGTATCGTTCGTTGCGGCGGAAGATTGCTCGTCTGGAAGTTGCGGTTTTGGCGTCGGTATGGCGGCGGTTTCCGCGTCGTCGTCATTGGCGGGAGCAGCGACCTTTGACAACTGCGTCGTGGCGTCGCCCTGGGCCGCCGGTTCTTCGAATGCCGCGGCATCGGACGGTTTGGCGGCAGCCTGCTCGGTAGGCGCCTGATCGGATGGCGTCGCGGCAGGGTCGCTGTTGGATTGCGCCGCAGTCCAGCGCGGATCGTTGGCCGACAGCGGCGGCATCGCAGCCCCACCCACAGCGACCGTCGATGAAACCGCGTCGCCCTTGCGCGCGGCTTGTGGCGCCGCTACCGCTGCAGCCGTCGCTGCGACCGGGGCAATCTTGGTCGTCTTGACCGGAAAAGTCGGAACGTTCTGCTGTGTGCTGGCGATCGCTTGCCGGTCGGTGGCCGGCAATGCCAGCCAAAGCGCTATGCCCGCCACGCCAAGCAGCGCTGCGGTGCCGACCGCGGCGATCACCAGATGCGAATTCGTGCGCACCCCCTGCCAGAAGGAGGGCCGCATGTCATAACCGAATTGCATGGCGAAGCGCCGACGTTCCGGCGCGCCGAAACTGAAGGGCTCGTTCACTCTTGCCACCTCCAAAAGATGGGCCGGTGTTCTTTCGATCGGCGCCGGCAGCCCGGCATTCGATCGGCATCGGTCCCAACAACAAAGCGGGCAGGCCCGCAGAAATCCCCGTTCAATCGCCCAGAACCGGCATCCTTTGCCCTTGATTGTGGCATCAGTGCGCCCTCAGGGGAATTGTGCGCCCTTGTTAAGGATTCTGCAACGTCTCGCTGCGGCAACCAACAGCTCAATAGAATCAGCTCAGTACCAGCCCCGGCTGATATGAGATACTTTCCCTATATTCGGTCCCTCAGGGCAAACCAGTTCAGTGCGAGGAACAATAATGGCGTTCTAAAGCGCCGGCCACCTGGAAAAGCCGGGATGTTCAGGTCCTCGATCAGCTTCAGTCTGTCGCGGTTGCCGGCGACGGCCTGGGCATAGAGCTTGCCGAAGAAGTTCGACAGCATCACGCCGTGGCCGGAATAGCCTCCGGCCGAGATCACATTGGGCATCACCTCGCGCACGAACGGTTTCCTGGGCATGGTGATGCCGACATAGCCGCCCCAGCCATGGGTGATCTCGACATCGCTCAGCTCCGGATAAAGCTCGGCTATCTGCCGGCGGATATGGACATGGATGTCCTTCGGATCGTTGACGCCATAGACCTCGCGCCCGCCGAACAGCAGCCTTCCATCCCTGGATTTGCGGAAATAACGCACGACGAAACGCGAATCGTCGACCGCCTCGCCGCCCGGCAGCACTTTCGAGTCCACGCCCAGCGGCACCGTCGCGCCGATGAAGGAACCGATGGGCATGATGTGCGCGGCACTCACCGGCTCGAGCGTGCCGCCATAGGCATTTACACCGATCAGGCATTTCTGGGCGGTGATGGTGCCTCTCGAAGTCGTCACCCTGACCTTGCCGCCGCTGGAGGTAACACCGGTCGATAGTGTCTGCTCGAACAGGTGCGCGCCGGCCGCTGCCGCGACCTTTGCCGTGCCGATCACCAGCTTCATCGGGTGGATGTGTCCGGTGCCGGTGTCGCGGGTGCCGCCGAAGTAGCGTGTGGAGCCCAGCCGTTCGGCCGTTTCCCTGGCATCCATGAAGGCGATGTGCGGATAATTGAAGCGGCCGGCCATGATCTCGGCATGCGCCTTGTAGTCGTCGAGATAACGCGGCTTGTGCGCCACGGACAACTGGCCGGGCATATAGTCGATGTCGATCTGGTTAACGGCGGCGAATTCGAGCAGGTGCGCTTTCGCCTCCTCGGCAAGGTCGAACAGCGCCTTGGCGCGGGAGAAGCCGTATTCGGCCTCCATCTCTTCGGCCCAGGCGCGCTGGCCCGTGCCGAGCTGGCCGCCATTGCGCCCTGAAGCGCCGTCGCCGAAGCGATGCGCCTCGATCAGAACGACGTCGGCTCCCGCCTTCGCCAAATGAGCGGCCGCCGACAGCCCGGTGAAGCCACCGCCGACGACGACGACGTCGCAGCTGCGGTCGCCGTCCAGGGCAGGGTACTCAGGGCGTGGTCCGGCTGTGTCTTCGTACCAGGAGCGACCGGGGGAGATAGGTGATTGGTAAGGCATGGGGACACCAGCCAATGGTGAATGGTGAATGGCTGCGAGACGCACGACGTCTGCGCTCATCCATCCAATATGAAACTACTCACCATTCACTATTCACCATTCACACGACGAAGTCGCCGCTCACACGTTGAGCAACAGATACTCCCGCTCCCACGGGCTGATCACTTCCATGAAGGTCTCGAACTCCGCCCGCTTGATCGCTGCATAGGTTGCGGCAAAGGACTTGCCCAAAAGGGCGCACAGCTCCTCGTCGCCCTCGAACAGGTCGACGGCTTCGAGCAGGCCGCGCGGCAGGTCGATCTCATCGGCGTTTGCGGTGGTCAGCACCGGAGGCTCGGCCTTGATCTTGTTGGTGATGCCGATCAGCCCGCAGGCAAGTGAGGCCGCCAGCGCCAGATAGGGGTTGGCGTCGGAAGACGGGATGCGGTTTTCGACACGCCGCGCCGCCGGATCCGAGCGCGGCACGCGGAACGCCGTGGTGCGGTTGTCATAGCCCCATTTGTTGTTGACCGGCGCCGAGGCCGACTGCGTCAGCCGGCGGTAGGAATTGACGTAGGGAGCAAACATCACCAGTGCGTTCGGCACATGCTTCTGCATGCCGCCGATGAAATGGAAGAAGTCGTCGGTTTCCGAGCCGTCCTTCGCCGAAAAGATATTCAGCCCGGTCTTCTTGTCGATGATCGACTGGTGGATGTGCATGGCAGAACCTGGCTGGCCCTGGATCGGCTTGGCCATGAAGGTGGCATAGATCTCATGCTTCAGCGCTGCCTCGCGAATGGTGCGTTTGAACATGAACACCTGATCGGCGAGCTCGACCGGATCGCCGTGACGCAGATTGATCTCGAGCTGGCCGGCGCCTTCCTCGTGGATCAGCGTGTCGATCTCCAGGCCCTGGCTTTCGGAGAAATGGTAGATGTCGTCGATCAGTTCGTCGAACTCGTTGACGCCGGCGATCGAATAGCCGGCTCCGCCGCCGATTGGCCGCCCGGAACGCCCGACTGGTGGCGTCAATGGGTAATCCGGGTCGGGGTTCTTGCGCACCAGGTAGAATTCGATCTCGGGCGCCACCACCGGCTTCAGCCCGCGCTTGTCATAGGCTGCTACCACGCGCTTCAGGACGTTGCGCGGCGTGAACTCGACCGAACGGCCATCCTGATGGACGAGGTCGCAGATGACGGCGGCCGTCGGGTCTTCTTCCCACGGCACCACGGTCAACGTCGACAGATCCGGCATCAGCTTCAGGTCGCCATCATCCTCCGGATAGTGGAAACCGTTGCCGTCCTTGGGATAGCCGCCCGAAATCGTCGTCATGAACACTGCCGATGGCAGCGCCAGCGAGGTGTTGGAAGTGAATTTCTTTGACGGCATCATCTTGCCGCGCGCGACGCCAGCCTGATCAGGCGTGATGCATTCTATGTCTTCGATGCCGCGCCATTCCAGCCAGGCGCTGACTTCCTTCCAGTTCTTCACGCCGCGTTGATTTTTCACGAAGGCAGGCGTTCGGACGCGTCCTCCGCGGGTCGACGGACGGACTTCCTTTTTCGCAGGCGGCATCATTCACCAGTTTGGGTTGCAATTATCACAGTATAGCTGTTGCCGGTGATGGAAGGGAAGGGGAGCTGCCTGTCTTCGCCTTCCTGGTTGAAAATCGCGCCACGCAGATTAGGGTCAACCTCCCGCAGATCGAGCAGCAGAAGACACCGTATGCCAGGCAAATTGACCACGATCGGCTTCGACGCCGACGATACCCTATGGCAGAACGAACAGTTCTTCCGCCTGACCGAGAAGCATTTTGCAACCCTGCTCGCCGACCATGGCGATACCGAGCACATTTCGGCACGGCTGCTGGAGGCCGAGAAGCGCAACCTTGCCGTCTACGGCTTCGGCATCAAGGGCTTTACCTTGTCGATGATCGAGACGGCAATAGAAGTGACCGAGGGCCGTGTGCCGGGGTCGACCATTGCCGAAATCCTTGCCGCCGGCCGCGACATGCTGGGACATCCGGTCGAGGCTTTGCCGCATGCGCGTGAGACCGTGGAAAGGCTTGCCGGCGCCTACCATCTGGTGCTGATCACCAAGGGCGATCTGTTCGACCAGGAGCGCAAGCTGGCGGCGTCCGGCCTTGGCGACCTGTTCGATGCCGTCGAGATCGTCAGCGACAAGAGCGCCGCCACCTATGCCAGGATCTTTGGCCGCCACGGCAGCCCGCAGGACAGCATGATGGTCGGCAATTCGCTCAAGTCGGACGTGGTGCCGGCCATCGAGGCCGGGAGTTGGGGTGTGTATGTGCCGCACGAGCTGACCTGGGTGCTCGAACACGTCGAGCCGCCGGTCGAGGCACCGCGATTTCGTCAGCTTGTCGATCTTGGCGAACTGCCGGCTTTGATCGAGAGCATCGGCAAGGAAGGCTGACCGCCCCGCACGCGTTCGGGCGGATTGCGATCAGCCGCGCCCGAGACTGATCAGCCGGTCGACCACCGGCTGCAGCCTTTCGGTGGTGATCGGCTTGGTTACCACCACATCTACCACGCTCGACAGGCCCAGGCTGTCGGGCGTGCCGGTGTTGGTTGAAAGCAGGATCACCTTGGGGAGCGACCGCCCAGATGTCCGCCGCAAGGCGTCGATGGCCGCCATCAGCGCGCGGCAGTCCTCGTTGTCGGGGCCGCCATCGAGAACGACGGCGCCCGGAATGAGGGTTCGCAATGTCTTGGCCGCCATTTCGGGCGACTCGGAGATCGGCTTCAGTCCGGACTTCTCGACGATCTTCGACACCACCACCCGGTTGATCGGCGATTTTCCAACGACCAGCACGTGGGAGAAATCCGTTGATATCTCGGAGTTCGCGTCCCTGCTTGACGAATTCAGATGTTTGGCGGTGTCGGTCTCGCGGTTCACAGGGCACATGGGCGGGGCGGGCACTCGGCGCTGCTTCAATGCAGGGTTGAAATCCGAGAGCCAATTGGCGTGAGATCGCCCGCCATGTCAAGCTGAAATGACGGACCTGCGAAATATAGCCGGAAATATTAAACCCCGGAGACAAAGTCTGTTTTCGAACTGTAGTTAAGTTTACGCTCAAAAGCGAAAGTCACCCGCGCTGAAAACCCGCGGGTGACGTTGAAATCGGCCAGTGAGCGGCGGGGCCCATAAGTTCCACAAGCACAAAGCTTCCGTAAGGGAAAGATCAGCCGTGACTCTTCTGCGTGACGATCACCGGGATCAGCAGGTCGCCCCAATTGCCGTCGCCGCCATGATGCCGGGCCGAGCGCACCAGTTCCACCGAGACGCCGGCCTCGACTGCCTTCATCACCGATTGATTGAGCCTGTGCAGGTCGTTGGCCAGCATGCGGATGGTCGCCTGTTGGTCGACACTCATCGTGGTGGACTGCTCGTCTGCACGTTCCTTGACGCGGCTTATCGATGCCATTTTCTTCTCCCTTGCCCTTCGGGCGTTTCCTCTGTTGGTTATGTCGATCGGTTCATTCCGCTGCCGGCTTGAACTGGGCGTGCTCGGTGGATTCATGCATGGCGGTGGTCGAGGACTGGCCGCCGCTGATCGCCATCGACACGGCGTCGAAATAGCCGGTGCCGACCTCGCGCTGGTGCTTGGTCGCGGTGTAGCCGTGGACTTCCGCCGCGAACTCGGCTTCCTGCAGTTCGGAGTAAGCCGCCATTTGCCGCGCCTTGTAGCCGCGGGCCAGTTCGAACATGCCGAAGTTGAGCTGGTGGAACCCGGCCAATGTGATGAACTGGAACTTGTAGCCCATGGCGCCGAGCTCGCGCTGGAACTTGGCGATCGTCGCGTCGTCGAGGTTCTTCTTCCAGTTGAACGACGGCGAGCAATTATAGGCGAGCAGCTTGCCCGGATGATGCCTGCGCACGCCTTCGGCGAATTTCTTGGCCTGCGCCAGATCGGGGTTGGATGTTTCGCACCAGATCAGGTCGGCATGCGGCGCATAGGCAATGGCGCGCGCGATGCACGGTTCGATGCCGTTCCTGACCTGGTAGAAGCCTTCAACCGTGCGGCCGGCATCGTAGTCGACGAAAGGCTGGTCGCGCTCGTCAATGTCGGAGGTCAGAAGCTTTGCCGCTTCCGCATCGGTGCGTGCCACGACTAGCGTCGGCGTGCCCATCACGTCGGCCGCCAGACGCGCCGCGTTGAGGTTGCGGATATGCGCGGCGGTCGGGATCAGCACTTTGCCGCCGAGATGGCCGCACTTCTTCTCAGAGGCCAGCTGGTCCTCATAGTGGACGCCGGCAGCGCCCGCCTCGATGAACGCCTTCATGATCTCGAAGGCGTTGAGCGGTCCGCCGAAGCCGGCCTCGGCATCGGCGACGATCGGCGCGAACCAGGTGTCGACCGACAGGCCGTTGCCTTCCGAGGTCTCGATCTGATCGGCGCGCTGCAGCGTGCGGTTGATGCGCTTGACCAGTTCGGGCGCCGCATTGGCGGGATAGAGCGACTGGTCCGGATACATGGCCGACGCGGTGTTGGCGTCGGCGGCGACCTGCCAGCCCGAGAGATAGATTGCCTTCAGCCCGGCACGCACCTGCTGCATCGCCTGGTTGCCCGACATGGCGCCGAGTGCATTGACGAAGTCTTCCTCGTGGATGAGCTTCCACAGCCGGTTGGCGCCCATTTCGGCAAGACTCTGGCGTATCTGGACCGACCCGCGCAGCCGCTTCACATCGTCCGGCGAATAGGCTCGTTCGATGCCGTCGAAGCGGCCTTCGGGCGCGGATGGGACAAGATTGTAAAAATCAGTCATTGGTCACTCCAGATCAATCGATGCCAGTGTCTTGAAACGCCGCGCCCCTGGGATGGTGTGCGTCGTCTGTGTGTGACATCATTTACATTGCGCCGTGACGAGAGCGAGGAAAACCGCCATTTCCGGTAGAAAATAAGAGAAAACCTGTGTTGTATTTGACTGCTTGCCGCTGTAAATCTGTCATGATTGTAAAAAGATAGTGCGCCGTTCATCGCTCGCAAGTCGTGTAAATTCCTGTCAAGGAAAGCCGGTGGCCGACCAGAAGATATTCGCCGGGCCGCGCATCCGCCGCATCCGCATCGCCAAAGGCCTGACCCAGACGGCGATGGCCGAGGGGCTCGGCATCTCGCCGTCCTATCTCAACCTGATCGAGCGCAACCAGCGGCCGCTGACGGTGCAACTGATCCTGAAGCTGGCCTCTGTCTACAAGGTCGACCCGCATGAATTGCAGGGTGAGGCGAGAGGGTCGATCTCGGCCTTGAAGGAAGTGTTCGGCGACCCGCTGCTTGCCGGTGAGCTGCCGGGCGACCAGGAACTGATCGAACTGGCCGAGGCAGCCCCCAACGCATCGGCTGCGATGATAAAACTGTTTCGCGCTTACCGCGAGCAGGCCGAGCGGCTGTCCGATCTCAACGAGCTTCTGGCGCGCGAGGGCCGCGCCACGGCGCTGTCCGGTGCGCGGCTGCCGATCGACGAAGTGCACGAGATTTTCGAGCGCCGGCCGAACCATTTTGCAGCACTGGAGGAAGAGGCCGAGGCCTTCACCTCGATGCTCGACCCCGGCGACGATCTGTTCGGCGCGCTGAAGGCGTGGCTGAAGCGCGAGTATGGCATCGTCGTCAAGGTTCTGCCGGTCGCCACCATGCCGAACTGGCGCCGCCGTTATGACCGTCATTCGCAGCGTCTTTTTCTATCGGAGCGGCTGTCGCCGTTCGACCAGTTGCGCGAAGTCGCCATGGAGGCCTGCCTGATCCGCATGACGGTCGCGATCGCCGGCGAAATTCAGGCGCTGAAGCTCGGTACGGACGAAGCCCGCCGGCTCGCCCGCTTCGAGTTCGGCCGCTACGCCGCCCATGCCTTGATGATGCCCTATCAGGCCTTTCATGCCGCCGCCGTGCGGGCTCGTTACGACATCGATGTGCTGCGCTCGCGTTTCGGCGTCTCCTTCGAACAGGCGGCGAACCGCCTGACCATGCTGCAGCGTCCTGGCTTGTCCGGAGTCCCGTTCTTCATGCTCGAGGTCGACAATGCCGGCAACCGCTTCCGCAAGGCCGGCGGCCAGGGCTTTCCGCAAAGCCGCTTTGGCGGCGGCTGCCCGAAACTGCCGGTCCATGCCGCTTTCGCTTCGCCTGGCCAAATCCTGGTGGAGGCGGTGGAAATGCCCGACGGCGCCGAGTTCCTCTGCATCGCACGCACGCTCGAAGGGCCGCAGGGTTCGTTCTCCGAGCGTCCGCGCCGCACCGCGCTGCTGTTGGGCTGCGATATCGGCTTTCGCGACGAGATCGTCTATGGCGCCGGGCTGCCGGCAAAGGCCGGACAGGGCGCCGCCACGCCGGTCGGTCCTGCTTGCCGGCTGTGCGAACGCATCGGCTGCCTCGCCCGCGCCGAGCCGCCGGTGACCCGTCCGCTGGGCCTCGACGAGATGGTGACGGGCCTGAGCGCTTTCGATTTCCAGTGATGCTCTCGAGCTGGCCGTCCCGGAAGACTGGAGCTATTGGCCTTAAGCAATAGAGTGCGGCCCGAACCACCGCCGAACCAAATATTGATTAAGCATCGGCGCTGCGCTATCGAAAGGTGAGCCGCAGGGCAGCCAAGGGGGGGACGGCTTATGAACAGGAAAGCTTTGTGGCTTGGCGTGGCGCTTGCCGTTTCGGCAGGGCCAGCTCTGGCGGAAAAATCCTCGGAATTCTTCAAGGACTATCAACAGTATAGTGACGACGGCAAGGCATTCCTGGACAAGATCGATCCAAAGACCGGCGCGGTCGACCTTCCCGAAGGCATCCATCTCGATTTCAAGGACAAGTTCTATTTTCTGGGCAAGAAGGACGCGACGTCCGTCCTGACCGAGGCCTGGGGCAATCCGGCTGATACCGCGTCCGAAGCAATCGGCATGATCTTCCCGGCCAAGTACGAGCCCATCGCCGGCAACGGTTGGGGCATCGAATTGCGCTATGAAAAGATCGGCCATGTCGATGACGCCGACGCCGCATCCATCGACTACACCGAATTGCTGAGCAGCATGCAGGCGGACACATTGTCGGCCAACGATCAGCGGGTGAAGGACGGCTTTCCCCCGATCAAGCTGATCGGCTGGGCCTCGCCGCCGGTCTATGATTTCGTCCACAAACGGCTGCACTGGGCCAAGGAACTGCAGTTCGGAGACGATACCGTCCACACGCTCAATTACGACGTCCGTTTCCTCGGCCGGGAAGGCGTCTTCGTGATGAGCTACATCGCTACGGTCGAACAATTGCCGGAGATCAAGCAGAGCCTGGACGAAGTGCTGGGCGTGGCGGACTTCAACACCGGCAAGAAATACACCGATTTTCTGCCAGGCACCGACACGGTCGCCGCGGTTGGCATTGGCGGCCTCATCGCCGGAAAACTCGCGGCAAAGGCCGGCCTGATTGCAGTCGCGCTCATCGCCCTGAAAAAGTTCGGCATTCTGCTGCTGGTACCGTTGGCCGGTCTCTGGCGCTTTATCCGCGGCAACAAGGGCATGTCCTAGAAACGGCGGTGTTTGCCCGTATGGCTGCCGGTTGGCGGTGCGCCAAAGGGAATGCCGGGCTGGGTCACGTCCGGCGGTAGCCTATGCGCTAGGCGAATACGGCACGTTTCTGTCGTCCATTGTGCATCATGCCACCCCGAGATAGCCGACAGTCGCACCCCATGACCGATACCGCATCTTCTCCAATCGCCGCACCGCCGATCGTCTCGCCGCGCGAAGAGCGGGTCGGCTTGCTGCTGGTGTTCCTGTCGGCGCTGATGTGGAGCTTTGGCGGCACCATCGCCCGCTTCATCGACACCGCTGACAGTTGGACGGTGGTGTTCTGGCGCGCGCTGTGGGCGGCTGTGTTCCTGATTTGCTTCATGGCCTGGCGCGACGGCTGGCGCGGCATGTTGCGGCTGTTTCGCGACATGGGCCTGCCCGGCCTTTCCGTGGCCGTCTGTTTCGCCACGGCATCGACGTGCTTCGTTGTCGCGCTCGCCTACACCACCGTTGCCAATATCCTGTTGATGCAGGCCGGTGTGCCGCTGCTGGCGGCATTGCTTGCCTGGGTGCTGTTTCGCGAACGCGTCGCCGTCGCGACCTGGGTGGCGATCGCCGCCGTCATCGCCGGCGTCGCCATCATGGTGTCGGAATCGCTCGACGGCGCCGTATCGCCCATCGGCGACGGGCTGTCGCTGCTGATCGCCGTCATGTTCTCGATTGCCACCGTCATCACCCGGCGCTTCGCCCATGTGCGCATGACGCCGGCGACGTGCCTCGGCACGATGCTGGCAGCGGCTTTCGCCGCATCGCAAGCCACGCAGTTTGCCACGTCGACCCACGACATGGCTTTCCTGTTTGCCTTCGGCGTTATCAATCTCGGCCTGGGCCTTGCCTTCTTCGCCACCGGCGCGAGGCTGGTTCCGGCGGCGATCGCAGCACTCCTCGGCACGTTCGAGCCGATCCTCGGACCGATCTGGGTCTGGCTCGTTCATGGCGAGGTGCCCTCGGTGCGCACCATCATCGGCGGCGCGGTGGTGGTCGCCGCGCTGCTCGTCCATATCGCGCTTGAATTCAAGCGCCAGGCGAGGCCTGCACGGCCGGGGACCACTGGCCTGCCATCCCCTAATTGACCCGCCTTTCCCTTGGTTGAGCCCGTCTTCCCTAATAACGCCCGTCTTTCCCCAATTAGCGAAGCCGCACGCCCTATTGACCGAGCTTCCCCGCGCGGGCCATTGACAACCTTGCTGCGGCACGGGCAGGCTGGGGCACGGCAACAACAAGACAGGCTTATCTTGCCAAGTGTCCCCGCCGGTCGGACCAAGACCGGACCACAGCGTCGTATCCCTGCCAGCGCCGCGGCGAAAGCCTCTGACGGCGTCAGCGCGCCCGCCATGCGGGCACACAGAGCCATCATCTGCCGCTCGTCGAACCGCCCGGACGGCGCTGGCAGTTCATGCTTGTGGCTGCCCGGAAAGCTCAATACTCTGAAGCAAATGCCCAATCGCGCTCGAACAGCGACGACTTGGCGAAGGAACACTCATCAAAGGAGAACAGCATGATCCGCAAAGCGCTCTGGCTTTCGGCAACCTCGGCATTTCTGACGCTTTTCGCCGTTGGCGGCCATGCCGAGGATCGCGTCGTCAACGTCTTCAACTGGTCGGATTACATCGACAGTTCGATCATTGACGACTTCACCAAGGAGACCGGCATCAAGGTCGTCTACGACACCTTCGATTCCAATGAAATCCTCGAAACCAAGCTGCTTGCCGGCGGCAGCGGCTATGACGTCGTCGTGCCCAGCGGCAACTTCCTGGCCCGCCAGATCCAGGCCGGCGTGTTCCAGAAGCTCGACAAGTCGAAGCTGCCCAACATTTCCAACATGTGGGACACGGTTTCGGAGCGCACCGCCAAATACGATCCGGGCAACGAATATTCGATCAACTACATGTGGGGCACGGTCGGCATCGGCTACAACATCAAGAAGGTGAAGGCTGCACTCGGCACCGACAAGATCGACAGCTGGGATGTGTTCTTCAATCCCGACAGCCTGGCCAAGCTGAAGGATTGCGGCGTCTATGTGCTGGACTCGCCGGCCGACATCATCCCGGCGGCGCTCAAATATCTCGGCCTCGATCCGAACAGCACCTCACCTGACGACATCGCAAAGGCCGAGGAGACGTTGCTGAAGGTGCGGCCGTATATCCGCAAATTCCATTCGTCCGAATACATCAACGCGCTCGCCAACGGCGATATCTGTTTGGCGGTCGGCTGGTCGGGTGACGTCTTCCAGGCACGCAACCGCGCGGTCGAGGCCAAGCAAGGCGTCGAGATCGGCTATTCCGTGCCCAAGGAAGGCGCCCAGATGTGGTTCGACCAGATGGCGATTCCCGCCGATGCGCCGCATGCCGCCGAGGCACTCGAATTTCTCAACTACATGATGAAGCCCGAAGTGATCGCCAAGTCGTCCAACTATGTGCTGTACGCCAACGGCAACAAGGCTTCGCAGCAGTTCGTCGACAAGGCACTGCTGGATGATCCGGCGGTCTATCCGGACGCCGAGACCTTGAAAAAGCTCTATACGGTCCAGCCCTACGATCCCAAGACCCAGCGCCTGATCACGCGCAGCTGGACCAAGATCGTCACCGGCCAGTAAGCAATGCGACATGGTCCCGGCAGCCACCTGCCGGGACCATTCTTCTCTGGGGCAAGAAGCAAAAAAATAGGACGGAGTGGGACATGAAATCGCTTGGCAGCATCCGCAGGGATTTCGCGCCATGGAACGACCCGAACGCCAAGCCATATATCCAATTCGAGAACGTCACCAAGAAGTTCGGTGACTTCACCGCCGTCAACAATCTGTCGCTGACCATTTTCGAGCGCGAGTTCTTCGCCCTGCTCGGCGCGTCGGGCTGCGGAAAGTCGACGTTGCTGCGGATGCTTGCCGGCTTCGAGGAGCCCACCGCCGGCCGTATCCTTCTCGACGGCCAGGACTTGCGCGGCATCCCGCCCTACCGCCGCCCGGTCAACATGATGTTCCAGTCCTATGCGCTGTTCCCGCATATGAGCGTGGAAAAGAACATTGCCTTCGGCCTCAAGCAGGAAGGCATGCCGGGACCGGATATCGAAAAGCGCGTCGCCGAGATGCTGAAGCTGGTGAAGCTAGAGCAGTTCGCCAAGCGCAAGCCGCACCAATTGTCGGGCGGCCAGCGCCAGCGCGTCGCGCTCGCCCGCTCGGTTGCCAAGCGGCCAAAAGTCTTGCTGCTCGATGAGCCGCTCGGCGCGCTCGACAAGAAGCTGCGCGAGGAAACGCAGTTCGAGCTGATGGACCTGCAGCAAAATCTCGGCCTTACCTTCGTCGTCGTCACCCACGACCAGGAAGAGGCGATGACCATGGCCGACCGCATCGCCATCATCGACAAGGGCGAGGTGATGCAGGTGGCGACGCCGGCGGAAGTCTATGAGGCGCCGAGCTCACGCTTCGTTGCCCACTTCGTCGGCAATGTGAACATGTTCGAAGGCAAGGTCGCCGAGCGTGCGGCAAACACCACGCGCATTACCGGCGCGACAGGGGCCCAGATCGTCGTCGAAAACAGCACCGATACAAAGGCCGGTTCCGACATCGTCTTCGCCATCAGGCCGGAGAAGATCAAGGTGTCGTCGAAGAAACCGGCCGACGCAGTCAATGCGCTTGAGGGCGAGGTCTACGACGTTGCCTATCTCGGCGACATGACCGTCTACCACATCCGGCTGGATGACGGGCAGATCATCAGGGCAAGCGCGCTCAACGCGGCGCGAGTCACCGAGGACCCGCTGACCTGGAACGACCGCGCCTGGGTCTCCTTCCGGCCGGATGCCGGCGTCGTGCTGACACGGTAGGGGGCGGCCATGTCCAACATTGCACTCACCGACGCCGGTCCATCGGCCGCGGCCAAACCGTTCCTGATGCGGCTCGGTGCCGGCGTTGTCAGCCGGCTCGTCATCATCGTGCCTTATCTCTGGCTGCTGTTCTTCTTCTTCATCCCGTTCATCATCGTCTTCAAGATTTCGCTGTCGCAGTCGGCGATCGCCATGCCGCCCTACACGCCGGCGCTCGATTTCAGGGACGGCATGTCCGGGTTCTTTGTCCGCTTCCGCGAACTCAGCGTCGACAATTATGTCTGGCTAACGCAGGACGCGCTTTACTTCAAAGCCTACGTGACCAGTGTTATCATCGCTGCTGTCTCGACGATCCTGACCTTGCTCGTCGGCTTCCCGATCGCCTACGGCATGGCCCGCGCGCCGGCGACGATCCGTCCGACCTTGCTGATGCTGGTTATCCTGCCGTTCTGGACGTCGTTCCTGATCCGCGTCTATGCCTGGATCGGCATCCTCAAGCCCGAGGGTCTGCTCAATCAGCTGCTGTTGTCGCTGCACATCATCAATCAGCCACTGATCATCCTCAACACTTACACGGCGATCTTCATCGGCATCGTCTATTCCTACCTGCCATTCATGGTGCTGCCGCTCTATTCGTCGCTGGAAAAGATGGATTACTCGCTGATCGAGGCGGCAAAGGATCTCGGCTGCCCGCCGACATCAGCCTTCTGGAAGATCACGTTCCCGCTGTCGCTGCCCGGGGTCATCGCCGGCTGCCTGCTGGTGTTCATTCCAGCGGTTGGCGAGTTCGTCATTCCCGATCTGCTCGGTGGCTCGCAGACGCTGATGATCGGCAAGACCTTGTGGAATGAATTCTTCGCCAACCGTGACTGGCCGGTGTCGTCGGCCGTCGCCGTCATCCTGCTGCTGCTCCTGATCGTGCCGATCATGCTCTTCCAGCAGGCCCAGGCACGCGCCCAGGAGCAGGACAAATGAACGCCACCTGGAGCCGCTTCAACGTCACCTCGGTCGTGCTGGGCTTTGCCTTTCTCTATCTGCCGATCGTGCTGCTCATCGTCTTCTCCTTCAACGAGTCGAAGCTGGTCACCGTCTGGGGCGGCTTCTCGACCAAATGGTATGCCTCGCTGTTCCACAATCAGGGGCTGATGGACGCCACCTGGGTGACCGCGCGTGTGGGTGTCATCTCCGCCACTGTGGCAACCGTGCTCGGCACGCTGGCAGCACTGACCTTGACCCGCTACACCCGCTTCCGCGGCCGCATCCTGTTTTCCGGCATGGTGTTTGCGCCGCTGGTCATGCCGGAAGTCATCACCGGCCTGTCGCTGTTGCTGCTGTTCGTTGCCGTCGGTCTCGACCGTGGCTTCCTGACCGTGACGCTTGCTCACATCACCTTGACCATGTGCTTCGTGGCTGTCGTCGTGCAGTCGCGCCTGGTGTCGTTCGATCGTTCGCTGGAAGAAGCTGCCTTGGACCTCGGCGCAACGCCGGTAAAGACCTTCTTTCAGATCACGCTGCCGGTGATCATGCCGGCCATCGTCTCCGGCTGGATGCTGGCCTTCACCTTGTCGCTTGACGATCTGGTGATAGCCTCCTTCACCTCCGGGCCTGGCGCCACCACGCTGCCGATGAAGATCTACAGCCAGGTGCGTCTCGGCGTGACGCCGGAAATCAACGCCGCCTGCACCATCCTGATCGCCGTCGTGGCGGTAGGTGTCATCATCGCTTCGGTCGCCAACAAGCGGCGTGAGGTGCAACGCCAGCTCGACGAACAGGCCGCGCAGCGCGGTTGATTGCGTCAAACGAGGGATAGGGCGGTCCCGGTAAGGGTCCGCCTATTCGCCTGAGACGCCGCGGCTGATCGGCGAGATGAACGGCGTGCTCCAGGTGCCGCCGACGAAGAATGACGACTGGTTGGATCCCTGCTGGCCATTGACCGGTGCCGCTGCCGGGTCGGCCTGGGTGACACCCCCCGAAAGCGCCAGCCCGCGTCCGCCGTAAGAGGCGATGCCGGACAGCCAGACCTTGTATTTCGCCGAATTGGCCTCGGCCTTGTCCAGCCTTGCCACACCCTTCGAGATGGTGGCCTTGAGCTCGGCGCCGTCCATCGGCAGTGTCCCGTCCGAGACGTCGTCGAGCGCGAAGAAGCCGCCCTGTTCCGTGTGCTTCAGAAATGCCGGCAAATTGAGCCCGCTCAGCGCGCCCGGCCCGAACGTCGCAGAGACCGAGCCGTCCGCGTTCTCGAAGATCGAGTCCCAGGATTTGCCCGGCCCTTTGAGAATGACCGAGACAGTGCCGGTGCTGGCCGGCACCAGCCGCGTCATTCCGGCCGCGGTGCCGAAAGCGGCGCCGTCAATGTCGGAGGCGAGCAGCCGGATCTCGACCTGCGAGCCCTCCGGTTTGCGGTCGAAACGCAGGCTACTTTGCACGTTGCCGCCAAAGGCCGACGCATCGGAGATATCGAAGACGGCAAGCCCGTTCTTCACCTGCGCCGTAGCGGCGACGTCGGCAAGCTGGATTGCGCCGGCCGAGGCATGTGCCGCTGACAGCCTCAGATCGAGATTGATCCGGTCGGCGAAGCTGGTGTCGATTTCGCCGGGACCGGTCTCGCCGGTCGGCGCCAGCGGCGTGAAGGCCGAAAACAGCGACCTGAGGTCGAGCGTATCGAAGGCGAGTGTGCCTGATATCACCGGCAAGGCGTCCCCGAACGAAAAATCCAGCGCCCCCATTCCCGGGTGGTTGTCGAGCGTCACCGCGGTGTTTTCGAA
>NZ_JAMYQZ010000016.1:0-88017 GCF_040321145.1 Mesorhizobium sp. M0514 | reverse complement strand
GGCCCTTTCGCTTTGTGGCTGTGTTTTGACGCATGTCGTTGACACGGAACCGCTGCACTTCCGGGCGACATGCTCTATCATCTTCGCACAAGCTTCGCGGTCTAGTGTTCCCACGGAATATCATGCTGGGAGCGCTTGAATCGTGCCGCAACAGATCCAGAGCATCATCTCGAATCTCAGGGCATTTGGCGTCAGGCGCCTTGCCATGCTGGCCGGCATTGCCGCATTGGTGATGGCCGTCATCGGCATCGGCTCGGTCTATCTCAACCGCCCTGCCTATGAGACGCTCTATGTCGGGCTCGATCGCTCCGACGTGAACCAGATCGGCCTGGTGCTCGGCGAGGCCGGCATCGGCTTCGACGTCGGCTCCGACGGCACCTCCGTGCTGGTGCCGGCCGGCACCACCGCGCAGGCGCGCATGCTGCTCGCCGAAAAGGGCCTGCCGACCAGCGCCAATGCCGGCTACGAACTGTTCGACAATGTCGGCTCGCTCGGGCTGACCTCCTTCATGCAGCAGATCACCCGCGTGCGCGCGCTGGAAGGCGAGATCGCCCGCACCATCCAGTCGATATCCGGCATCAAGGCGGCCCGCGTTCACATCGTCATGTCCGAGCGCGCCAATTTCCGCCGCGACGAACAGCAGCCCTCCGCCTCGGTGGTCATCCGCTACTCCGGCATCGATGCTGAAAAGAGCGCCATGTCGATCCGCCATCTCGTCGCCGCCGCCGTGCCGGGCCTGTCGGCCGACAAGGTTACCGTGCTCGATTCCAACGGCAATCTTCTCGCCGCCGGCGACGATCCCTCCAACACAAGTGCTGCCCGCACGCTCGGCGTCGAGCAGACCGTCGAGGCGCAGATCGGCGACAACATCCGCCGCGCGCTGACGCCTTATCTCGGCCCCGACAATTTCCGCGCCAGCGTCAAAGCCGACGTCAATACCGACACCCGCCAGACCGAAGAGACAATCTTCGATCCGGAGTCGCGCGTCGAGCGTTCCGTGCAGTCGGTGCGCGCCAACGAAAACAGCAATCAGAGGCAGGCCTCGACCCCGGCCACCGTCGAGCAGAACCTGCCCGAGACCCAGGCGACCAGCACCGATGGTCCGCAGACGTCATCGGCGAACGACCGCAAGGAGGAGATCACCAATTACGAGATCAACTCCAAGAAGATCGCCACAGTATCGAACGGCTATTCCGTTACCAAGATGTCGATCGCCGTCGTCGTCAATCAGCAGCGGCTGATGACCATCCTCGGCAAGGACGCAACGCCCGAGCAGATCGCCAAGCGCGTTGCCGACATCCAGAAGATGGTGGCTTCGGCCACCGGCTTCGACGACAAGCGCGGCGATATCATCGATGTCTCGGCGGTCGAGTTCATCGACGGGCTCGACGGCGAGGCGGTCGAGCAGCCGGGCATAATGGCGTCGATCGGAACCCATGCCGGTACGATGATCAATGCCGGCGCGTTCATCGTCGTGGTGTTCCTGGTCGCCTTCTTCGGCCTGAGGCCAATGGCCACCGCGCTGAGCGCGCGGCCGACGCCGGCACTTGCCGGTCCGAGCTTCGACGACGTCCAGCGTTCACTGCCGACACCCGAAGCCGCCAGCGCCGAACCGGCGCCGGCTGCCTTGCCCGGCAGCCGCCCCGGCCCGACTCCACTCGACGATCTTCGCCAGAAGATCAGGCCGGCGCCGCAGGAGCGGCTTGCCCGCATGGTGGACATCAATGAGGAGCGCACCGCGCAGATCCTGCGCAAATGGGCGGCCCAGGAAGCAGCGGTATAGACCATGGCCTCGGCAGCGCTTTTCGACCTTTTGCCGGATTTCGGCGCACGCAGCCAGCGTGCCGGCCAGCCCTCGCTCGCGGCCATGGCCGAGCCAAGGCCGGAGACGTCGGCGCCGCAGGCCGACATCGGCGCGCTGATCGCCGAAGCGGTCATCGATGCCGAAGCCGCCCTTGAAGCCCGCCTTGCCATCTCCCACCAGGCAGCGCTCGAGGCGCAGAGACAGGCCAACGCCGATGAAGCAAAGGCCTTTCTGGAAAGTTTCGGCGGCGATCTCGGCGCGGTCGTCACTGCCCGTATCGAGATCATGGAGGCCAAGGTCAGCGACCTCGTCGGCGCCACCATTGCGCGCATCATTGGCGGCCTTGTCAGCGACGATCTGCAGAAGCGTTCGCTGGAAGCCCTTGCCGGCACGATCCGCGAAGCCGTCGGCGACAGCGAGGCGGTGCGCATCGCCGTGCGCGGACCGCTGTCATTGTTCGAGACGCTGAAGGCTTCGCTCGGCCCACGCGCGGCC
Source organism: Mesorhizobium sp. M0514 (assembly GCF_040321145.1). Classification (NCBI taxonomy): domain Bacteria; kingdom Pseudomonadati; phylum Pseudomonadota; class Alphaproteobacteria; order Hyphomicrobiales; family Phyllobacteriaceae; genus Mesorhizobium; species Mesorhizobium sp. M0514. The sequence continues at coordinate 85,718 of NZ_JAMYQZ010000016.1, read as the reverse complement.
AATCTCGATTTCGTCGAGGCGCCCGGCTTCGACCTTACCGTCGCCATTGACGAGGCGGTGTTCGAAACCCGCATTGCCGAATGGTCGGCCGCCTTGTCGGAGGCCCTGTCATGAGCGAGGGCCCTCTTACGAACGAGTGGACGTCATGAGCGTTGTCGAGGCCGCAGACGCCAGGCATGAGATCATCATCGTGCGGCGCAATCACGACGACCACGACGACGCCCACCATGGCGGCGTCTGGAAGATTGCCTTTGCCGATTTCATGACCGCCATGATGTGCTTCTTCCTCGTCATGTGGCTGATCAACGCCGCCAACGAGCAGACCAAGGCGGCCGTTGCCAGCTACTTCAATCCGGTCAAGCTGGTCGATCGCAACGCCAGCCGCAAGGGCCTCGAAGACCTCGGCGATGGCCCGAGCAAGGTCGGGCTGACGGCGGACGACCCGCGGGACAAGACCAGCAAGGCCGGACAGGACGGCATCGGCGGCGCCGGCACCTCGGACAAGAAGCAATCGAAGGAATCGGCGCCGAAGACCGATCTTTCCGACGAGCATCTGTTTGCCGATCCCTATGCGGTGCTGTCGGAAATCGCCACCGACACCGGCGTCATGCAAAATGTCAGCGAGAAGGGCGATGGCGGCGCGCAGGCGTCCGGCCCGGCTACCGGCGCATCCGGCGGCCAATCCTACCGCGACCCGTTCGCGCCGGATTTCTGGTCGCAGCAGGTGGCTGCACCAGGCGCCGAAGCCACCGCCGAACGCACCAAGATCGAAGGCGATCCGCTGAAGCCGGGTGACAAAGCGGCACAGACGCAAGTGGCGGAGGTGAAGGCCGTGCCGGCCGCGCCGCCAGTGGCTGCGGCGCCGCTCGAGCCGCTGGCGAAATCCGTTTCCGATAAGCCGCTGACCAAGGCTGAAGCCAAAGCAGAGGCCAAGGCTGAAGCAGCGAAGGCCGAAATTGCAAAGGCCGAAGCCGCCGAAGCACAACCCGCACCCAAACCCGAAGCCGCGGAAAAAGCGCCGACGGCCGCCACTGTTAGAGCCACGGCGCAGGTCAAGCAGGAACTGGCCGAGGCCTTCAAGCCCGGCGACAAATTGCATGACGGCGTCTCCGTCGAAGCCACCGACAAGGGTGTCGTCATTTCGATCACGGACCAGTTCGATTTCGGCATGTTCGAGATCGGATCGGCGGTGCCTAGGCGTGAACTGGTGCTGGCGATGGAAAAGATCGGCCGCATCGTCAACGAGCAGAAAGGCACGATCAGCATCAACGGCCACACCGACGCGCGGCCGTTCCGCAGCGACACTTACGACAATTGGCGGCTGTCCACGGCGCGCGCCCATTCCGCCTACTACATGCTGGTGCGCGGCGGCGTCGACGAGCGCCGCATCACCGAGGTCGCCGGCTTCGCCGACCGCGAGCCGAAAATCGCGGCCGACCCGATGGCTGCAGCGAACCGCCGCATCGAAATCCTGATGGCGACCGACGGATGAGGCGCGCCGCCATCATCGGCCGCGCCGTCGGGCTGCTGCTGCTGAGCGCCGTCCATCCGCCATCGGCCTTCGCGGAGGACGCATTGCAGCCCTATCAGCTGGTGCGCTCGCTGCAGCTTGTGCAGGACCGCATAGCCGCCGGCGATCACGCCGCGCTGCCGATGCAGGCCAAGCTGCTCGAAATGGCCGACACAAGGCTGCGCGCGGCCGACGCAGATGATTTCAGCGACCCGAAGAATTTTCGCGCCTTGCTGGTCTATGGCATGAGTGGCGGCAACCCCGTCACCGTCGAGGCGGCGGTGTCGCGCGCCAAGGCCGACCCGCAAAGCCTGGCCATCGCCAAGGGCATTGTCGATTATCTGAACGGCCGGCCGGCGGCTGCGATCGAGGCGCTGAAGCCGATCGATCCGATGACCCTGCCCGCCGATCTCGGTGCCTTTCTGGCGCTGGTCAAGGGCTCGCTTCTCGCCACCGAGCAACCGGTCAGCGCGCTTGCGCTGCTCGACGATGCTCGCCTGCTCAGCCCAGGCACGCTGGTCGAGGAAGCAGCGCTGCGCCGCTCGGTCGGCATCGCCGCCGCGCAAGGCGACGGTGCGCGTTTCGCGCTTGCCTCAACCCAATATGTCGAAGACTACCTCTATTCGCCCTATGCCAGCCAGTTCGCCGACGCCTTCGTCTCCGGCGTCATCACGCTGCACATGGCGATCAGCCAGGACAAGCTCGCCGACATCACCGCAATGATGGATCCAGAACGCGAGAAGGTGATCTATCTGCGCATCGCCCGCCGCGCCGCGATCGACGGTTTTGCCGATCTCTCCGCCTTTGCCTCGGCCAGGGCTGAACGGGGCCGCGACGGCATCCACAATCAGGACGATCCGCGCGCCCAGCTCTATTCCAGCCTGTCCACGGTAACGTCCGGCACCATCGGCGAGGTCCGCGCCAAGCTGGACAAGATCGATCGCAACCAGCTTTCGCAAAGCGACCGCGACCTGCTCGATGCCGCGCAGGCCGTGGCGGGTGAAGTCATCGCCCCGCCGGCGCCGCTGCCTGCCGAAAAGCCCGCACCTGCCGCGGCCAGGCAGGAGCCGGTCAAGACCGCGGCAGTGGAAAGACCCGACGAGCCAGAGCTGCCGCCGGTCGAAGGCGCGATGCCGGAACAGCCAGCCGCCACAACGTCGAGTGAACAGCCCGCAACCGACCAACCGAAGGCGGCAAGTGAGCCGGCCGCGCAGGCACCGAGCACGCCAGAGGCAAAGGCGGCGGAAACGCCTGCAGTCGCCTCGGCCAGCGATGCGGCTCCGGTCGTGCCGGCATCGGCGCCGGCCCCCGCCGCCGTAGAGCCAGCCGATCCCACCGACGCCGCCATGGCGAGGACGCGTCGCCAGCTCGATTTGATCGACCAGATGCTTGGAGCAGCCCCGAAATGACCACCAATGTTGGCCAGGCCCTGCCGGCTCCCGCGCACGCCGGATCGAAGCAGTCGGCCTCAAACGCCAAGGGCGGCGACAAAAGCTTCGGCGACATGGTGCGCGGCGACGACGATGCGCCGACACCGATAGGCCAGGGAGCAATTGAGGCCGCGTCGCACGAGCCGCATTGGGCCAAACGCAGCCCTGCCGGTCCCGGCAAAAGCGAAATCCCACACACCCAGTCTGGCAAAACGGGGACGAAATCCGCTGCCGGCAAGGCCGCAAAAGAACATGCCGATAGTGGCCCGGACAAACCATCCAAGGACGCTGAGGTGGCCGGACGAGACGCGGATGCAGGATCGCTGCAGGATCATTTGCCACTGGTGCTGGCGTTGCACGATATCAGGCATTTCTCAACGGTCCGGACAAGCGGGAACGGCATCGCGACGAATGGACAGACTGGACAACCGGCGCCCGCTGGCGAGGCCATTTCTGCACAGACGTCGCCTCTGAAGAGACACCGCGCAGCGTCCGGCATTGACGACAGACTCGACACGACGACGCGATCGGAACGGGCCAAGCCCGGTGCCAGCGTTTCCGCACAGGATCAGGCGCAAAAGCTGCCCGCGATCGGGCTCCAGTCCGGCAAACTGCCGCACCAGGATGGTCCGACGCCTCCTCTACCGGCGGACCAGACGGCAAGCGACGTTTCGGCACCCGAGGCAAAACGGTCCGCGCCGTCGGCGAAGTCCGTCGATGGAGCCCATTCCGCGGCATCGTCCACACAGGGAAAACAGCCGCCATTCGCTGCGCGCGTCGACATTGTCGCCGAACAGAGCTTCCCCGCGCCGGCGCATAGTCCGATAAACCAAACGACTTCGGCGCTTATCGACGCGCTGGCTTCGGATAACGGCCTGCGGCAAGCGGTTTCGACGCCGTCGACGACCGCCCAGACGGCCGGTTCTGTTGCCGTTCCGACACATATATTGAAGATCGAGCTTCACCCGGCAGAGCTCGGCATGGTCACCGCCAGTCTCAGGCTTTCCGGAGAACAACTTTCGATAGAATTGAAGCCCGAAACCCAAGAGGCTTACCGCCGTCTCGCCACCGACAGCGACGCCATCGTGAAGTCGTTGCGCGGGCTCGGCTTCGATGTCGACAAGGTCACCATCCTGCAACCCTCGATAGCGATCCACGCAGCGGCCCGCAGCGATGCAGCGAACTCGCATCCAATGCCGCAAGGCCGCGACCAGTCCGCTTTTCAGCCCGGAAACTCGAGCGGCAACAATACGGGTTCGGGCGGCCAGCAGTCGGGAAGAAACCGCAATGACGATGCCCAGGAATTCGGCCGCGCTGGCGCGCCTGCTGGCGAGCGCGCTGGCGACGATATGTTTATCTAGCCTCGCCACCAAGCCGGCCACCGCCGCCACCAACCCTTGCGAGCCCGAGATTTTGCGTGCCGCCGACCGCTATGGCGTGCCCGCCGGCATCCTCTATGCGGTCGGGCTGACCGAGACCGGCAAGAAGGGTAGCTTGCAACCTAATGCGTTGAATATAGAGGGGAAAGCGGTATTTCCAAGGAACCGCACCGAGGCCCTGGCCACCTTCGAAGCAGCCCGGCGCGACGGCAAGACACTCATCGATCTCGGCTGCATGCAGATCAACCATCACTATCACGCCGCGCATTTCCGCAGCGTCGACGACATGCTCGACCCGCGCCAGAATGTCGACTATGCCGCACGCTTCCTGGCCAGCCTGCATGCGCGTCATGTCAGCTGGTCGATGGCCGTCGCCCGCTACCACGCCGGCCCCGACAATGATCCCGCGCAGAAATTCTATGTCTGCCGCGTCATCGCCAATATGGTCGCCACCGGCTTCGGCAAATGGACCCCGAATGCCCGCAACTTTTGCAACCCTTAGGTGAATCAGCTCTTGCGAACGGCTGCAAATCCACGCCCGGCGGGTGACGTGCCACGTCACCCGTTCGGCAACCAACGATACAACCTCCTGATTGCGGTTATTTCGAACCTCGAAATAACTCCCAAGAAAATAGCTACAAGAAATGACGGTTGTTCAGGATTCCCCGCACCGGTTACGCCTCTTCCCACGGGGCAGATGATCTGATTCGGAGGCGGGGCCGATGATTGTAATCGTTGACGAGCGAGAGCTCGTAACTGAAGGCTATAATTCACTTTTCGATCGTGAGGGCGTTGCCTGTGCAGGCTTCGCGTCCGGTGAATTCGGCGAGTGGGTGACATCGGCCGCCGACACGGATTTGCGATCGGTCCGAGCCTTCCTCATCGGCGACTGCCGCGAAGGCGCCATCTCGCCACGCCAGATCCGCGACCGCACCGGCGCTCCGGTCATTGCGCTGAGCGAACAGCACTCGCTCGAGAATACGCTGCGGCTGTTCGAGAGCGGTGTCGACGACGTCATACGCAAGCCGGTCCATATCCGGGAGATCCTGGCCCGCATCACCGCCATCCGCCGCCGCGCCCATGAGGACGTCAGCTACACCGAGATCGGCGCCATGCGCATCTTCATGGATGGCCGCGATCCCGAGATCGATGGCCAGCCGCTGCCTCTGCCGCGCCGCGAACGCCGCATCCTCGAATATCTGGCGAGCAACCGCGGACGCCGCGTCACCAAGACCCAGGTCTTCAACGCCATCTACGGCATCTTCGACGAAGAGGTCGAGGAGAACGTGGTCGAGAGCCACATCTCCAAATTGCGCAAGAAACTGCGCGAAAAGCTTGGTCAGGACCCGATAGATTCCAAGCGCTTCCTCGGCTACCGGCTGGTGTTCTGATGCCGGTCTGCGCCAGCCTCGCGCAAGACAAAAATTATATCCTCGCGACCACAGACATGGGCCCAACGATGTTGGGCATTGAGGAGACGTTTCGATGAGCCTTTACGGAATGATGCGGACCGGCGTTTCCGGCATGAACGCGCAGGCCAACCGCCTTTCGGCCACAGCCGACAACATCGCCAATTCCGACACCACCGGCTACAAGCGATCCTCGGCCGAGTTTTCGACGCTGATCATGCCGCAGGTCGGCGGCGCCTATAATTCCGGCGGCGTCAACACCACCATCCGCTCGGCCATCAGCGCCCAGGGCGTGCTGCAGTACACGACCTCGGTTTCCGACCTTGCGGTCAACGGCAACGGTTTCTTCGTCGTCCAGGACCCCAGCGGAACGCCTTTCCTCACCCGCGCCGGCGCATTCGTTCCCGACGCTCAGGGCAGGCTGGTCAACGCCGCCGGCTACCAGCTGATGGCATACAGCTACGCCAACGGCACGCCGGCAGCCACCGCCAACGGCTTCGAAGGGCTGGTTCCGGTCCAGATCTCCGACCAGGAAATGACGGCGACGCCCAGCACCACAGGCAATTTCAATGCCAATCTGCCGGCTGGCGCCACGCCGCCCGCCGGTCCGCTGCCTTCCACCAACAGCCCGACCGCGGAATACACGTCGAAGTCCTCGATGGTCACCTACGACAATCTCGGCAACAAGAAGCTGCTCGACGTCTATTTCACCAACACCGGCACCGGCACCTGGTCGGTCTCTGTGTTCGACCAGTCCCAGGCGACGCCGGGCACATCCTTCCCCTATACGGGCGGTGCGCTGGCCACGGCCAACTTGACCTTCGACACCACCACCGGCAAACTCACCGGCGCCGTCGACTCAATCACCATCCCCGTGCCGGGCGGTGCGTCGCTCGATCTCGATCTGTCCAAGCTGACCCAGCTCGGCACCGGCTTCACGGTCTCCGAAGCCAAGGTCAACGGCAACGCGCCCAGCACGATCGAAAAGATCCAGATCGGCGAGGACGGCGTCATCTACGCCCAGTATCAGGACGGCTCGACCAAGCCGCTGTTCAAGATCCCGCTGGCTGACGTCCAGAGCGCCGATAACCTCACCGCACTGCCGGGCAATGTCTATGCACAGTCCACCGACTCCGGGACCGTGCGCATCGGCTTCGCCAATGAAGGCAAGCTCGGTAGCATCATCTCCGGCGCGTTGGAAAATTCCAACGTCGATATCGCCGAGGAATTGACCAACATGATCGCGGCGCAGCGCAGCTACACCGCTAACTCGAAAGTGTTCCAGACCGGTTCCGACCTCATGGATGTCCTTGTCAACCTGAAGAGATAAACGACGGGCGCCAGGGGAATGAACCCAAACCAGAGCAGCGCGGTGCGCGGATTTCGAATTCGAGGCCACACCGGCAAACCGGCCGGGGTGGTCCAGGATTGCAGGTTTCCGAGCGCCGACGCCGCCGACAGGGCAGAGACGTCATCCCCTCCCCACCGGCCTCGTGAAAGACCCGCATGTCGCTGACTTCCGCATTGACCATAGCCCAACAGTCGCTTCAGACCACATCGAAGCAGACCAGCGTCCTTTCCCGCAACATTGCCGACGCCAGCAACCCCGACTATGCCCGCCGCACGGCGGTCGTCGTCAGCAGCGCGCCCGGCGCCCGCTCGGTCGAGATCCAGCGCGCCACCAACGCCCTGCTGTTTCGCCAGAACCTTAGCGCGCAATCGGCCTGGAGCGGCCAGAGCACGCTCTACAGCGGCATTGACCGCCTCGCCGTTGCAGTCAACGGCGTCGACAACGCCTCCTCTGCCTCGACCGCGATCGGCAAGCTGCAGAACGCGCTGCAGCTTTACGCCGCCACGCCATCGAACCAGAATCTCGGTTCCAGCGTCATCGACGCGGCCCAGCAAGTGGTGCGCTCGCTGAACGACGGCACCAAGGCGATCCAGGATTTCCGCACCCAGGCCGATGGCGAGATATCAACGGCGGTCGACGATCTCAACTCGTTGCTCAGCCAGTTCCAGGCCGCCAACAAGGCGGTCATCTCCGCAACCCGTTCGGGTACCGACGCATCCGACGCGCTCGACCAGCGCGACGCTTTGCTGAAGAAGATCGCGGACTATGTGCCGGTGTCGACCTTCACGCGTGGCGACAACGACATGGTCATCACCACCAAGGATGGCACGACACTGTTCGAGACCATTCCGCGCTCGGTGAGTTTCACCCCGTCGGCGGGCTACACCGCCGGCACACCAGGCAACACCATCTACATCGACAATGTGCCGGTCAGCGCCGGGGGTGGCGGCAACACCAGCGCCGACGGCAAGCTCGCCGGGCTCATCACCTTGCGAGACGGCGTCGCGGCGACGATGCAGAGCCAGCTCGACGAAGTGGCGCGCGGCCTCATCACCGCCTTTGCCGAAACAGCACCTTCACAGCCCGACCGAACCGGCCTGTTCACCTGGTCGGGTGCGCCCGCCATTCCGGCCGCCGGCACACTGATCGACGGCCTTGCCGGCTCGATCAAGGTCAACGCCGCAATGGACCCGAGCGTCGGCGGCAATCCGGTGCTGCTGCGCGACGGCGGCGCCAATGGTGCGGCCTATATCGCCAACACCGCCGGCAACGCCTCCTACTCGCAGCTCTTGATCGGCTATGGCGACAAGCTCGACAAGCCGATGCCTTTCGACGCTGCGGCCGGCATCACCGTGACGTCCAGCGTGTCCGACTACGCCGCCAATGCCATTGGCTGGTTCGAAGGCCAGCGCCAGCAGGCCTCGAGCAACGCCGACGCCAAGGAAGCGCTGGCATCGCGCACCGCCGAGGCGCTGTCCAACGACACCGGCGTCAATGTCGACCAGGAGATGTCGCTGCTGCTCGACCTCGAACACACCTATCAGGCCTCGGCGCGCATGATGAAAACCGTCGACGACATGCTGTCGGCCCTGCTCGATGCCGTGGGATAAGCCATGAAAGCCACATCCGTCTCCTCAGCCGCTCTCTCCAACGCCGCGCGCTATCAGCAGATGCGCATGCAGGGCGAACTGGTCAAAGCCACTAAGGAATCGACGACCGGCACCGTCGCCGATGTCGGTCTGGCGCTCGGCGCGCGCACCTCGCAGGCGGTCACCTTCTCGCGCGACCTCGACCGGTTGAACGTCATCATCGATTCCAATTCGCTGGTCACCGCTCGGCTGTCCTCGACGCAGGCTGCGCTTGGCCAGCTTTCCGACACTGCGCAGAATTTGCTGACCGCACTGACCGCCGCCGGCAATTCCTCGAGCACCATCACGCAGCAAGCCGGCAAGGCCGCCGTGCAGCAGATGACCTCTATTCTCAATGCCAGCGTCAACGGCGAATATCTGTTTGCCGGCACCAACACCGACGTCAAGCCGATCGACGATTTCACCGCCGCCGGCTCGCCGGCCAAGGCGGCGTTCGACGCTTCCTTCTCGTCGTATTTCGGCTTCACGCAGACCGATCCGCTCGCCGCCAACATCACCGCCGCCCAGATGGACGGCTTCATCACCAGCAATGTCGTGCCGCAGTTCATGGGCGCCGGCTGGCAGGCCAACTGGTCGAACGCCACCGACCAGCAGATCGTCAGCCGCATTTCGCTGGGCGAAACCACCCAGACCTCGGCCAGCGCCAATGAAGACAGCATCCGCAAGCTCGCCATGGCTTCCGCCCTGGTCACCGGCCTGCTCTCCGGCAACATCAGCCAGGCGGCGAAGACCACCGTCGTCGGTCGCGCCCAGGCGATGGTCGGCGAGGCGCTGGGCGGTCTCGGCCAGTTGCAGGCCGAGACCGGCCTTGCCGAGAAGCGTGTTTCCGACGCGAGCGACCGCATGAAGACGCAGGTCGACCTGTTCGAGCGCCATATCCTCGATCTGGAGGGCGTCGATCCGGCCGAGGCCGCCACCCGCGTCGCGGATCTGACGCAGCATATCGAGACGTCCTTCGCGCTGACCGCGCGCCTGCAGCAGATGAGCCTGCTGAACTACCTGACCTGACAATCTCAACCGCAACGGTAGAGCCAAACGATGTACCAATTCTCCTACGCCGACATCCAGACCGACTCCGTTGCCGATGCGAAAGATCGCGAGCGGCAGCTTTTGACCCGCTCGATCGAAATGCTGGCGGCGGCAGCGGCTGTCGGCCACACCTCGATGCAAGCGGTCGAGGCGCTGCACTTCACCAACCGGGTCTGGACCACCTTCGTCGAGGATCTCGGTTCCAGCGACAATGTCCTGCCCAAGGAACTGCGCGCCAACCTCATCTCCATCGGCCTGTGGCTGCTGCGCGAGGCCGAGGACATCCGCCAGGGCCGCACCGACAATTTCGAAGGGCTGATCGAAGTGTCCCAGATCATCCGGGACGGCATTCAATGACCAACACGCTGAAGATATCGCTGAAGCCGAACGAGAAGATCTACATCAACGGCGCCGTCATCCGCGTCGACCGCAAGGTCACCGTCGAGCTGATGAACGACGTACAGTTCCTGCTCGAGAACCATGTCATCCAGGCCGACGATGCCTCGACGCCGCTCAAGCAGCTCTATTTCATCCTGCAGGTGATGCTGATGAACCCGGCCGGCGCCATCGAGGCGCGCGCCATGTTCCGCCGCTCGCTGCCCTTGCTTTTGGCAAGCTTCGAGGATGAGCAGATCAGTGGCGCGCTGAAGCAGATCGACCGCATGGTCGGCGAAGACCATATCTATGAAGCGCTGAAGGCTATCCGTGCGCTTTATCCGCTCGAACGCCGCGCACTTGGCGGCAATGACGATGTTCAGGGTGCGAAGCGCCCGCTGGCCGTGGGAGCACAATACTGATGAATGTGGACATGACGACGACGATCCCCACGGGCGCCAACCAGGGCACCCAGCAGACGTCGAAGACAGCGGTCGACTACCAGTCGTTCCTGAAGCTGCTGATCGCCGAGATGAAGAACCAGGATCCGACGAAACCGATGGATTCGACACAGTATGTCGCCCAGCTCGCCACCTTCTCGCAGGTAGAGCAATCCGTGCAGACCAACACCAAGCTCGACCAGATCATGCAGTCGTCGGCGCTGTCGCAGGCCGATGCCTTGATCGGCCGCTCGATCACCTCGGCCGACGGCAAGACGACCGGCGTCGTGGCCTCGGTCAGGCTTGCAAGCAACGGCGTGATCGCCGTGCTGCAGAACGGCACCGAAGTGCCGGTCGGCGCGGGCGTTTCGATAAAGCCGGCCAGCTAGACAGTTCCATAGAGGCGCGCTCACATGAACGAGGCCGACGCACTCGACATCGTCCAGTACGCGGTATGGACGGTGCTTGTTGCTTCCGCGCCGGTGGTGCTGGTCGCCATGGTGGTCGGCATCGGCATTGCCCTGATCCAGGCCCTGACCCAGATCCAGGAAATCACCCTGACCTTCGTGCCCAAGATCGTCGCCATCATGCTGGTCGTGGCGCTGACCGGTCCGTTCATCGGCAGCCAGATCTCGGCCTTCACCAACGTCATCTTCGAGCGCATTGAAAACGGGTTCTAGGCAGCGCTTGCAGGCGGCTGTGTTCCGGCTAGATTGCAGGCCATGACTCAGGCAGAACTCACCGGCAGGCCATGTGCGGAATAGCCGGCGTCTGGCGCAAACGAAACCCGATCGACGCCAACGACCTGTCGGATGTCGCCAGCATGATGCAGGCGCTGGTACATCGCGGCCCCGACGATCATGACAGCTGGCACAACAATCGGCTGGCCCTCGGTCACCGCCGACTGACCATCATCGATCCCTCGCCCGCCGCCCGTGAGCCGATGCTGACTTCTTCCGGCGATGGCGTTCTCGTCTACAATGGCGAGGTCTACAATTACCGCTCGTTGCGCGAAACGCTGCAGGCGCAAGGCGTCGTCTTTCGAACCATCTGCGATGCCGAAGTGGTTCTCGAAGCCTTGCATCACTGGGGTCCCGAAAAAGCCGTGCCGCTGTTCGACGGGATGTTTTCCTTCGCCTATTTCGACGCTCGCAGCAGTGCGCTGTGGCTTGCGCGTGACCGTCTTGGGATCAAGCCGATGTCGGTGGCCGACACGCCGGAGCGAATCCTGTTCGCCTCGGAGGACAAGGCGATCCTCGCCTGCGACGGTTTTCCGCGCGACATCGACAGCCGCGAGATCACCTTGCGGCTTGCCTGGCAGAGCCGCGATTCCAGCTACAGCCTGTTCGACCGCATCGAGCGCCTGCCGCCCGCCGGCCTGTGGAAGATCACCGATGGCGTTATCGAGAAGCGCCGCTTCTGGCATGTGCTGGACGTGCTGGAGACCGCGCGCATTACCGGCGATGCATCCGCTGATGCTGAACACATGGCGACGCTCGAGGCGTTGCTCAAGGACAGCGTCGGACTTCACTGCATCGCCGATACCAGCGTTGCCACCGCCTGCAGCAGCGGTGTCGATTCCGGCCTGATAACGGCGCTGGCAAAGCGGTTCAGGCCGGAAGTCCACGGTTATGTCGTCGACCCGCAGCTCGGCAACAGCGAGGCCGAAGACGCCGAACGCACCGGCCGCCATGTCGGCGTGCCCTTGCGCCGGGTGCCGGTCGACAGGAACCGGTTTTTCGAACTTTGGCCAAGGGTAATCTGGCATCTTGAAAGCGATGGCTGGCACGCCAGCCATGTCGCACTGCTGGCGCTTGCCGAACGATGCCGGGCCGATGGTGTCAAGGTGCTGCTCACCGGCGAAGGCGCAGACGAATTGTTTGGCGGCTACCCCTTGCAGGCCTTGAGCATGAAGAAGTGGCGTTCCTGGTCGTGGCCCCGGCGCCTGGTCCATTCGAAGCGCTCGCTCGACCGGAGATTCGAGCAACAGCGTCATGCCCCCTACAAGGTCTCGGCTGGAAGCCACTCACAAATGGATCGCAGCATGGTCCTGCGTGCTTTGTCGCCGGAGCTGAATTTTCTGCAAACCGAGATCTTCGACCGCCTGGAGCCGGTTATGCCGCCCGCGGATCGCGCCTTTCTCGGTAGTTGCCTCTACGACCTCTATTCGCATCTGCAGGACATCCTGCACCGGCACGACCGGCTGAGCATGGCGGCGTCCGTGGAACTGCGGGTCCCGTTCCTGGAAAACCGCCTGATCGACTTCGCCATCCATTTGCCGAGGCGGCAGAAATACCGCGACAAAACAGGAAAATGGCTTTTGCGAAAGGTCGCTGAAAAGCATATTCCGCGCCAGAACGTCCAGGCGCGCAAGATCGGCTTCGAGATGTCGTCGCAATTTTCGGCCGGCACGGAGACTTTGCTACGCGGCGGTTTCCTGCGCGATGCCTTGAAATGGCCCGCCGCGAATTTGGAGGACATGGTCCAGTTGGCGCGGCGCGAGCAACCGTCCAGGCTGCGGCTTGTCGGCATGGAGCTTTTCCTGCGCCTTCACGCCGGCGGCGAGACGACAGGCACGCTGACCGAAGCCTTGCATACCGCTGCCCGGGACAGAAGCTGACTTCGCGCGCGGCCGACAGCCCCGCGCAGTGGACCAATGAGAACATCGCTCTGGGTAGCGGACCATTCCCGGCTGACGTATTTTCGCCTTGCTATCCTGTTGTTGGACCATGATCTTTTTCGAAGACGCGTTCGCCCTTTTGGATGTCGTGCTCTATTTCAAACGGATGCCATGATTGTCGTCCCCGCGGACGAAACCAGCACGTTAAGGTGGGACAGGTCTGATGATCGATGACGAGCCGGACAGCGAACGCGTTTCGGCGCTGGCGCCGTTCCGGCACGGCATCTTCCGCGCCGTCTGGTCGGCCAGCCTGGTGTCGAATTTCGGTGGCCTGATCCAGGGCGTCGGCGCCGCCTGGATGATGACCACCATCGCCACGTCGCCCTATCAGGTGGCGCTGGTCCAGGCCTCGGCCACTCTGCCGATCATGCTGTTTGCACTCGTCGCCGGCGCCATCGCCGACAGCTTCAACCGGCGCAAGGTGATGCTGATCGCCCAAATCTTCATGCTGGTCGTCTCTGCACTTCTAACGCTGTTCACCTGGAACGGCTGGATGACGCCGTGGACGCTGCTTGCCTTCACCTTCCTGATCGACAGCGGCACGGCGCTCAACAACCCGTCCTGGCAGGCATCGGTCGGCGACATGGTGCCGCGCAACAAGCTGCCGGCCGCGGTTGCACTCAATTCACTGGGCTTCAACCTGACACGCAGCGTCGGCCCGGCGATCGGCGGCATCATCGTTGCCGCCGCTGGTGCGGCTGCTGCGTTCGCCGCCAATGCGCTGAGCTATATAGGTCTCATCATCGTGCTCTTCCGCTGGAAGCCGGAGCTGCCGGTCTCGACGCTGCCGCGCGAGACGCTGGGCGCCGCCATGGGCGCCGGCCTGCGCTATGTCGCCATGTCGCCCAACATCGGCAAGGTGCTGGTCAGGGGCTCCGCCTTCGGCTTCAGCGCCGGCGCGGTTTTGGCGCTGCTGCCGCTGGTGGCGCGCGACGTCGTCAAGGGCGATGCCTTGACCTACGGCATCATGCTCGGCGCCTTCGGCATCGGCGCCGTCGGCGGCGCGCTGATAAGCGTGCGTCTCAGACAATTGCTGTCCAGCGAGACGATGGTGCGGATGGCCTTCGCCGGCTTTGCCGTCTGCGCCTTCAATGCCGCCATCAGCCTCAATGCCTGGCAGACTGCGGCGGGTTTGCTCATCGGCGGCGCCTGCTGGGTGATCGCGCTGTCGCATTTCAACGTCACGGTGCAGATGTCGACGCCGCGCTGGGTCGTCGGCCGGGTGCTGTCGGTCTACCAGACGGCGACCTTCGGCGGCATTGCGCTGGGCAGCTGGATCTGGGGCGTCGTTGCCGATGCGCATGGCGCCGAAACCGCGCTGATTGCGGCGGCCATCGCGATGCTTGTTGGCGGCGCCATCGGCCTGTTCCTGCCGCTGCCGCAGCAGACGACTCTCAACCTCGACCCGCTCAACCGCTTCAAGGAGCCGCATCTCGGCCTCGACCTGAAGCCGCGCAGCGGCCCCATCGCCATCATGATAGAGTACATTATCCGCGACGAAGATGTACCCGAATTCCTCGCCACCATGGCCGAGCGCGGGCGCATCCGCCGCCGCGACGGCGCCCGCAACTGGACGCTGGCTCGGGACCTAGAAAATCCCGCAGTCTGGATCGAACACTACCACACGCCGACCTGGCTGGAATACATCCGCCACAACCGGCGCGCCACCCATGCCGACGCCGTCGTCGGCGAGCGGGTGCGGGCGCTGCACAGCGGCGACGAACCGCCGCGCGTGCGCCGCCTGATCGAGCGCCCGACGACCGCCGGCACCGCGCTGGTCTCGCCGAAGGGGCCGATCGATCACTGAGCTCGCCATAGCCGTAGCGCCGGTCAGCCGGCGCTCTGGATCATGTAGAGCTTGCGCGTGGTCTCGCGTATCAGCCACTCGCCCTTCCAGCCCTGCGGCAGGACGAGGAGATCGCCCGGACCGAGTTCCCGCACCTCGCCATCGATGCGGCTCAGTTCCACGCGCCCCGAAATGATGTGGCAGATCTCCGACGAGTCCGAACGATCGGCGGTGAAGCGGCCGGGCGTGCATTCCCAGATGCCGACATCGACAGTCCCGTCAGGCGATTGAAAGAACGAGCGCACGGCCTCGACCTGATCGCCTTCAATCGAGCTTGGCTTAGGAGAGAACGCGCCGATCTCGGCCTTGGCGAGATCGTGGAAGGTCGAAAGATCGATCAAGTCTAGCTCCATGGATAAGAGCAATTCCAGGAAAGGGGTCTGCCCCGGAATTGCGTGAGAACAAATGGCTTTAGTGGCCGGTGATGCTGTCGGCCAACGCGGCCAGCTTCGAGGTGCGCGCAAGCCCTGCCGCCTCGCGGCCATCGGCAATGCGATAAAGCTGGTACATCGAATGCACGCCCAGCCAGCGGAAGGGCTCCGGTTCCCATGGCCTGACCTTGCGGTTGACCCAGGGCAGCTTCGTCAGCTCGGTGTTTGCCCCGAGAACAAGGTCAGCCAGCGTGCGCCCCGAAAGGTTGGAGCTGGACACGCCGAGGCCGACATAGCCGCCGGCCCAGCCGATGCGGGTCGCGGGATCGAGGCCGACCGTGGTGCACCAGTCGCGCGGCACGCCGAGCACGCCGCACCAGGCGTGATCGATGCGGCATCCCTTGGTCTGCGGCAAGAGCGTCGTCAGGATCGTGTGCAGCTGGTCGATCGTGGCCTGCTGCGTCTGGCCGTTGACGTCGGTGCGCGAGCCGTAGCGATAAGGCACGCCGCGTCCGCCCATCGTGATGCGTCCCTCACGCGTGCGCTGGGCATAGCAATAGGCATGCGCCGCATTGCCGAGCAGTTCGTGCCCTTCCCAACCGATGTCGCGCCACAGGTCGGGCGGCAGCGGCTCAGTCACGATCTGCGCGCTGTTGAGCGCCAGCCAGGTCCGCTCCTCGCCGGGGATGCCTGATGTAAAACCCTCGGTCGCGCGGATGATCGTCTCCGCCTGCACCGTACCGCGGTCTGTCGTCACGCTGCCCTTGGCGATGCTTGTCACCGTCGTCTTCTCATAGATCGGCACGCCCAGCCGCTCGACGGCATCGGCAAGCCCGCGCACCAGCTTGGCCGGCTGCACCCGCGCCTGGCCATGGACGACGAAGCCGCCCATGACGTTACGGATGTTGATGCGCGTGCGCGTTGAGGCGGCGTCCAGCATCTCGACGCGGTTCGGGTCGACATCCCAGGAACGGATCGTCTCGCATTCTTCGCGCACGCGCTCCAACTGCGCTGCGTTGGTGGCCACCGTCAGATTGTCGACGCGGCGAATGTCGGCGTCGATGCCTTCCTCGGTCGCGACCCGGATCACTTCATCAACGCAGCCTGCCATCGCCGCCTGCATCGCCATCACGCCTTGGCGGCTCGATGTCTTGAGATATTTTTCGCGCGACCAGCTGAAGCCGCCCGACAGCCAGCCGCCATTGCGCCCCGAAGCGCCGAAGCCGGCAAATTCGCGCTCGACGATCACGACGCGCAGCGATGGCTTCGCCTTTTTCAGATAGTAGGCGGTCCACAGGCCGGTATAGCCGGCGCCGACAATGGCGACATCGGCCTCGATGTTTCCAGGCAAGGGCGGGCGCGGAACGGGAACCGCCCCCAGATCCGCATACCAGAACGATATGTCGCCGTTGCGCTTGGCTTGCATGGAATGACTTTCAGATGAGATCAGGCCAGATGGGATCAGGCCAGATGGAATCAGGTGAGTGTGGTGTCGGCGCTTGCGTCGTCCGCCAGCAGCTTGGCGTCGCTGCCGTCGAAGCAGAGCTCGACCTTGTCGCCGAGGCCAAAACTCTCGCCGGTCAGCGGTGAGCGCACGATCGCGGCCGAACCGTCGGCGAGCTTGACTTCGTATTTCGATTCCGAGCCGAGATAGATGGCTTCCGCGATCGTCCCCGACAGGCGGTTGGCGCCATTGGCAGCACTTTGGCCGGCTCTTCGGATCGCGAGCTTTTCGGGACGCAGCAGCATCACCGGACTGGCTTCTCCCGACAGCTTACGCGGTACCGTCACCGTCTCGCCGGCGATGCTCAGCGCGGTGCTGTTGCCATCGCTGCGCGCCTTGCCGCGCAGCACGGTGGAATCGCCGATGAAGCGGCCGACGAACAGCGTTGCCGGCTCGTCATAGAGCTGGCGGCCGGTGCCGACCTGCTCGATGCGCCCGCGGTTGAACACGGCGATGCGGTCCGACAGCACCAGCGCCTCTTCCTGATCGTGCGTGACATAGACGAAGGTGGTGCCGAGTTCGCGATGGATGCGCTTGATCTCGAGCTGAAGCCATTCGCGCAGCTTCTTGTCGAGCGCGCCGAGCGGCTCGTCCATCAGGAGCAGCGGCGGGTCGAAGACGATGGCGCGTGCCAACGCCACGCGCTGCTGCTGGCCGCCCGACAATTCGCTGGGATAGCGATGCGCGAAATCGCCCATCTTGACCATGTCGAGCGCCCTTGCCACGCGTGTCTGCCTCGTCGCCTGGTCGACGCCGCGAAGCGTCAGCGGATAGGCGACGTTGCGGCCGACGCTCATATGCGGGAACAGCGCGTAATGCTGGAAGACGACGCCGATGTTGCGCTTGTGCGCCGGCACGCCGACGACGCTTTTTTCCCCGACCAGAAGCTTGCCGCTGGTGACATCGGTGAAACCGGCAATCACGTTGAGCGTCGTCGTCTTGCCCGAGCCGCTGGGGCCGAGCAGCGTCATGAACTCGCCGGGCTCGATGCGCAGCGACACGCCGTCCAGCGCCTTGAAGCCGCCATAGGCCTTGCTGATCGCTTCGAGATCGATCGCCGCGCCCTTGCTTGTCGGCTTCGGATTCATTGGCGTCCTTTCCGCTCGCGGCCAAGAAGGAGCATGCCGCCGCCGATCAGGATCGTGGTCGCGAAAAGCAGGATCGTGCCGATAGCCGCCACCGTCGGATCGGCGTCGCGCGTGATCGAGGCAAAAATCTGCACCGGCAATGTCTTGAGATAGGGGTTCGTGATGAACAGCGACACGACAATCTCGTCGAACGACGTGGCGAAAGCGAACAGCAGGCCTGAGAGCACGCCCGGCGCGATCAGCGGCAGCGTCACCGTGCGAAACGTGGTCAGTGCGCCGGCGCCCAGGCTCGCGGCGGCTGTCTCCAGCCGGCGGTCGAACACTTCGAGACTGGCCGAGACCGCGATCAGCACGAAGGGCAGCGCAAGGATGGTGTGGGCCAGCACGAAGCCGAGCAGCGTCCCGACGAGCTGCGTGTCGAGATAGACGGCATAGATGCCGATCGCCAGCACCACGCCCGGCACCACCATCGGCGTCAGCATCAGCATACGCAAAAGGTTCGCCGGCCGCGCCTTCATGCGGTCGAGGCCGAAGGCGGCAAGCGTGCCGAGCACCGTTGCCAGGACGGCAACGATGGAGGCGACTTTCAGCGAGTTCAGGAAGCTGTTCGACCAGTCCGGATTGGTGGCGAAATTCTGGTACCACTGCCAGGAAAAGCCTTGCGGCGGAAACGCCAGCGATTTGTTTTCGTTGAACGACATCGGCACCACGACCAGCGTCGGCGCCACCAGCCATATCGCCACCAGCAGGCAGACGAGCCCGAGAAGAACGCGGGTGAGCGGCTTCATCTCCATCAGCGCCGCCCCGCTTCCCGATGCCTGGACCGCATCACGGGTGCTGCCAGCGCCAGCAGCACGAAGGTGGTGACCAGCAGAACGACGCCCATGGCGCCGCCCCTGCCCCATTGCAGCAGGCTGAGCACCTGCGTCTGCACCAGCGTCGACAGCATGGTCGAGCGCGGGCCGCCGAGCAAAGCCGGCGTGATGTAGAAGCCGAGCGACAGGATGAAGACGATGATCGCGCCGGCATAGACGCCGGGCAGCGACAGGGGCAGATAGACGGTGAAGAACGCTCGGGACGGCCGCGCGCCAAGGCTTTGCGCCGCCCGCATCAGCCTGAGGTCGATACCTTGCATCACGGAATAGAGCGGCAGGATCATGAACGGCAACAGCACCTGCGCCATGCCGATAACCACGCCGGTCTGGGTGCGGATCAGCTTGACGCCGCCGAACCCGACCGAGCGCAGCAACGAGTTGATGACGCCCGAATCCTGCAGCAGGATCACCCATGACAGCGTTCGCACCACACCACTCACCCAGAACGGGATCAGCACGCAAAGCACAAGCACCAGCCGGACGCGCGGCCCGACCGCGGTCATAAGATAGGCATAGGGATAGGCCGCGATGACGCAGACCAGCGTCACCCAGGCCGAAATGACGAAAGTCCGCTGCAGCACTGTCAGGTTGACCGGCGCGCCGAAGAACCAGGCATAGTTCTGCAGCCCCCACTCAGGTTCCGACAGGCTGCGCAGCACGATGGTGAGCAGCGGATACCCGATCACCGCGACGAGCAGGATGAGCGCCGGCGCCGTGAGCGCGAACGGCCGCCATGCCCGACCCGACCGCGCATGGGCGGCGGGTTGGGCGATGGGTTCGGACGCGCTCACGGCCTGGCTCTCACTTGGCTGTTCAGTTGCCGGCCATCAGCGCCGACCACTTCTCCTGCGCCACCGGGAAGTTCTCGACCCAGAACTTGATGTTCTGCTTGTAACCCTGCTTCTGGCGCTCGGGCGTGTTGGTCAGGAAGGCGGCGACCGACGCATCGACCTTGGGCTGCGCGTCATTGTTGATCGGCGTATAGGAGGTCTGCTGCGCCAGGATCTCCTGCGCCCCCTTGCCGAGATAGGCATTGAGCAGCGCATAAGCCGCATCCGTATCCTTGACGCCGACCGGAATGGTCATCTGGTCCATCACCACCAGCCAGTCCTGCCAGGCCGGCGCATATTTGGCGCCGTTCTTCACCGCCGTCATGGCACGTCCGGTCCACATCATCAGCATGTCGGCTTCGCCAGATTCGGCAAGCTGCTGCGATTCAGCGCCGGTCTTCCAATAGATCGTGTCGGGACCGAGCTTGCGGATGACATCGATGGCCTTGTCGATGTCGGCCACCGTCATCGCCTTCGGGTCGCCGCCAGACGCCTTCAACGCCTGCTCCAGCAGGCCGCCCGTCGGGTCGCCCGAACCGTCGAGCGCGCGCGTGCCGGGGAATTTTGCCGTGTCGAAGAAATCGGCCCAGTTCTTGGGCGGGTTATCCCCATACTTCTCCTTGTTGTACATCAGCACGACGCCGTAGTTCATGGCCGGCACCGAGCATTCGCCGACCTGGCCCTCGGGCACCTTGGAGACGTCGAGCTTGCTGAAATCAAGCTTCTGGAACAGCTTGCCGCAATAGACGTAAGGCGGCAGGTCGGCGGTGTCGACGACGTCCCAGGTGACGTTGCCGGATTCGACCTGCGCCTGCAGCTTGGCGATCTCTGTCGGCCCGTCATTGAGCAGCGTGGCGCCGGACTTTTCGACGAACTCCTTGAGCGCGGCGGCCTGGCCGTCCTGGTAGATGCCGCCATAGGAGACGAGCGTCAGCGTCTTGCCCTTGAGCGAGCCTTCCTTGACCTCACCCGCGACAGGCTTTTCCTGCGCGAACGCTGCGGTTGCCAGAACGCCGAGCGCCAGCACGGCGCCAAGGCCAAGATGTCTTGTTTTCAGCATGATTATTGTTCTCCCATTTGACCCGCATGGATTGAACCTACCTGGCTGCGAGCGGTTTCCAGGCCCTGTATTGATCGAGTTCGGCGCGCACCGAAGTCGGTGGCGCAATGATCCACATCACCTCGGCTCGGCCACTGCCGATGTTCTCTGAGCGATGTGCTGTCGATGTCGCGTATTCGATGCTGTCGCCCTCTTCCAGCACATGCCTGACATCGCCGAGCGAAACCTCGACGATGCCGCGCAGCACGACGAGCATCTCGTGCGCGTCGCCATGGGTGTAGAGCGCTGGGCCGGTCGAGCCGCCGATTTCGAACTCGCCGACATAGACTTCCATGTCGCTTAAAGGGGGACGCGAGAGCAGCATCTTGCGGCAGCCGTCGCTGGGCGGCAGGCTCGGCCGCTCGCTGCGCAGCAAGACCCCGCGCTGCCCGGCGGCACTATCCTCGAACAGCATCGCCACGCTCACCCCAAGCGCCGAGGCCATCTGGTTGAGCGAGGCGGTGCTGGCGCCGGTCAGGCCGCGCTCGAGCTGGCTGATGAAGCTGGCGCTGGTCCCGGTCAGCTCGGCGAGTTCGCGCAGCGAAAGCCGCCGGCCGAGACGCAGGCTCTTCAGCCGCTGGCCCAACATCTGATGGGCATGCGTCGCCGTCGAGGCGACGCCATTCTTGACCGGAGCCTGGTCGGTGCTCATCCCGTCTTTTTCTCCCACTGAACAATTTGTACAGTGACACTGTACACGTGGCAAGCGCCGAGTGGGGACATTTAAGATGCCGGCCGAGGCCTAGTCTTCGCCCGACAGGTCGCGCCGCGCCTTGTCGAGTTCCTCGGCGTAGCGCCGCATCAGATGGCCCTCGGTCAAAAGCCCGACAACGGCCCGGTTGTCGAAATTCTCGACCACCTCCAGTTCCTCCGCGACGGCGCGCTGGATGGTTTCGGCGGTGGACTGGACGTTCATGGTCGGCACCAGCACCGCATGCCGGAATTTGGCCGGCGCCAGCACCGGCGTCTCACCATCGGACGGATCGCTGTGCAGTTCGGCGACGATC
This sequence comes from Mesorhizobium sp. M0514, assembly GCF_040321145.1. Lineage (NCBI taxonomy): Bacteria > Pseudomonadati > Pseudomonadota > Alphaproteobacteria > Hyphomicrobiales > Phyllobacteriaceae > Mesorhizobium > Mesorhizobium sp. M0514. The sequence goes on along the minus strand of NZ_JAMYQZ010000016.1, from coordinate 63,846 downwards.
AGCACGCCGACATAATGCCGGCTGCTTGCGGCGCCATTTTGGCGCTGAGGCGCAGTCAGGCTTGCCGCCCCGCTTCAATTCCCCGCGAGCGCGTCGAGGTATATGAGCGATCGCTTACGCAATCGACGCAGCTGTGTTATTTTTGGCCGTCTCTATTTCCCTCAAGGAGGAGAAGATGAGTGCGCGGGGATTTTTTTCATTAGCTGTTGGCATGATTTTTTTGAGCTCGTCTGCGGTGAGCAATTCAAGCATGGATATGCCGGTTAGGTCTGTTGTGTCACACCCGATGTCTCTTTTTTTGGCGGGAGGCAATCCGGAAAACCAAAGCCGGCCGGCAAAGGAATTTATCCAGACTGCACAACAAGATGTTTGCTGTCCTGGCGGCTATCCTTGGTATCGCAATTCGACGAACACCTGCTACGGCAGCTATGAAGACTGCCACGATACCGATGGCGGCGGATGGTCTGCAGACAGGTCAACGCCTGCTAGACTTTCTTGGGCCCACGCCTTCTTGACTGTGCCTGGTCCTCAGATCGGCTTCGGCTCGCCGGCCTCGTAGAGCATGAGGTTGCGCTCGCCTATGCCGAGCGATGCCCAGCTCGCCCGCCAATCGGCGATGTGAGGCGAGCGGAAATGCGCGTCGAGCGCGGCCCTGTCGCTCCACACCTCGATTACATGGATGAGCCCGGCGTCGAGCACGTCCTGCGCGTAGGAGTATTCGATGCAGCCGGGCTCCGCCCAGCTGCCCAGTATCATGCGCCGCATGGCCGGCCTTGCCTCGTCGAGCCGTTGCGCAGGCAGGCGAATGGTGCCGATGATCACCAGCATGATCTCTCTCCTCAAGGCCTCTGTCGTCCTGGCAAGTAACCAGTCCTCCCACCCTCGCGCAAGCTTGACCGGTTAGGCTCGAAGGGCTGTCGCGTGCTCGGCAGGCTTGTGATTGGGGACGATATGGCCGTCAGCGAAAGCTTAGCGACAGGAACAGTGGCCAAGAACGGCCGCGATGTCTTCTTCGCCATCGGCATCGTCATCATCCTGGCCGTGCTGTTCCTCCCGATCCCTGCCTTCCTCATCGACATCGGCCTCGCCTTCTCGATCGCACTGTCGGTGCTGATCCTGATGGTGGCGCTGTGGATCCAGCGGCCGCTCGATTTCTCGTCCTTCCCGACCGTGCTGCTGATCGCCACCATGCTACGGCTATCGCTCAACATCGCCACCACGCGCATGATCCTGTCGCACGGCAATGAGGGCACGCACGCCGCCGGCTATGTCATCGCCGGCTTCTCCAAACTTGTGATGGCCAGCGATTTCGTCATCGGCCTGATCGTCTTCATGATCCTGATTGTGGTCAACTTCATCGTCATCACCAAAGGCGCCACCCGTATTGCCGAAGTCGGCGCCCGCTTCACCCTCGACGCCATCCCCGGCAAGCAGATGTCGATCGACGCCGACCTGTCCGCCGGCATGATCGACGACAAGACAGCGCAACTGCGCCGCCGCGAGCTGGAAGAGGAATCCTCCTTCTTCGGCTCGATGGACGGCGCCTCGAAATTCGTCCGCGGCGACGCCATTGCCGGCCTCATCATCACCGCCATCAACATCGTCGGCGGCATCGCCATCGGTTACATCAGGCACGGCATGGGCATGGGCGAAGCCGCCGATGTCTTCATCAAACTGTCGGTCGGCGACGGCCTCGTCACCCAGATCCCGGCGCTTATCGTTTCGCTCGCCGCCGGCCTGCTTGTGTCCAAGGGCGGCACGCGCGGCTCGACCAACCAGGCGGTGTTCGGCCAGCTCGGTGCGCATCCGCGCGCGCTCTATGTCGCGGCCTCGCTGCTCGTCCTGCTCGGCCTGATGCCCGGCCTGCCGTTCTTCCCGTTCTTCACGCTAGCCGCCGGCATGGCCGGCCTTGGCTACGTCATCCCGATGCGCGCCAACCGCGAGGCTGCCGCCGCCGAAGCGATCAAGGATCTGGAGAAGGCGAACAAGGTCGAGGAAGAGAAGAACTCGGTCAAGGCTTCGCTGACCACCGCCGAGATCGAGCTTCTGATCGGCAAACAGCTGTCGACGCGGCTGCTGGTGTCGCATCAGGAACTGGTGTTCCGCATGGCCAAGATGCGCAAGAAATTTGCCACGCAATATGGCTTCGTCGTGCCGGAAGTGCGCGTCGCCGACGATTTCGGCATCCCGCCGAAAAGCTATCAGATCAAGGTCCACGGCACCGTCGTCGCCGAATACCAGATGCGCGTCGGTGAGATCATGGTGCTGCTCGGCAACCGGGATTTGCCCGACGTTCCCGGCGAGGAAATCCGCGAGCCGGCCTTCGGCATGCGCGCCTTCTCGGTGCTCGAAACCTTCGCCGAGGATCTGAAGCGCGAGAACTATACCTTTGCCGACAACATGTCGGTGCTGCTCACCCATTTGTCCGAGGTGATCCGCAACAACCTGCCGCAGCTTCTGTCCTACAAGGACATGAAGGCGCTGCTCGAGCGCCAGGATCCGGAATACCGCAAGCTCGCCGACGAGATCTGCACCTCGCACATCTCCTATCCCGGCCTGCAGGCGGTGCTGAAACTGCTGCTGGCCGAACGCGTCTCGATCCGCAATCTGCACCTGATCATTGAGGCCATCGCCGAGATCGCTCCGCATGTGCGGCGCACCGAGCAGATCGTCGAGCATGTCCGCATCCGCATGGCCCAGCAGATCTGCGGCGATCTCTCCGAAGGCGGCATGCTCAAGGTGCTGCGCCTCGGCAATCGCTGGGACCTCGCCTTCCACCAGAGCCTCAAGCGCGACGCCAAGGGCGAGGTGCGCGAATTCGACATCGACCCGCGCCAGCTGGAGGAATTCGGCCAGGACGCGACCAAGGCGATCCGCAAGCATCTCGAGGCCGGCGAGCGTTTTGTCCTCGTCACCGCGCCCGATGCTCGCCCCTATGTGCGCATGATCATCGAGCGCCTGTTCACGACGCTTCCCGTTCTCTCCCATGTCGAAATCGCCAAGGGCGTCGAGATCAAGGTGCTCGGGACGATCTCGTGAACATACTGTCGCAAGGCGTCGTCATCGCCGCCTTCCTCGCCTTCTGTCGCATCGGCGCCTGCTTCATGCTGATGCCGGGCCTGTCCAGCGCCCGCGTGCCGGTCCAGGTCCGGCTGTTCGTGTCGATCGCCGCCACCGGTGGCCTGCTCGCCCTCCTGTGGGACAAGATCTTTCCCTTCGTCGATGCGCGTCCGCAGGTGCTGGCGCCGATGATCATCTCCGAACTTTTGGTCGGCGGGCTGATCGGCGCGATGACGAGGCTCTACATGGAGGCGCTGCGCTTCATGGGTTCGGCCATCGCCATGCTGATCGGCTATGGCGGCACCGGCGGCCCCGCCATCGAGGAGCCAGAGCCGCAGGCGGCCCTCGCCGCCATCATCTCGTTTTCAGCGTTGCTGCTGCTCTTCGTCTTCGATTTCGACCACGAGATCATCCGCGCTCTGGTCGCCTCCTACACGGTGGCGCCGGTCAACGTCTTCTTCAATCCGCAGGCCGCCCTGGTCGATCTCACCGACACGGTGTCGGACGCCTTCTTCCTGGTCATCCGGCTCGGCAGCCCGTTCATCGCCTATGCCATCCTGGTCAATTTGACGATCGGCTTCGTCAACAAGCTGACGCCGCAGATTCCGGTCTACTTCATCTCACTGCCTTTCGTCATCGCCGGCGGCATGATCATCTTCTACTTCGCCATCGGCACCATGCTGTCGCTGTTCGTCGACGGCTTTGTCGATCTGACGCTGGCGAGGTGAGATGAGCACGCGCAAGGAACGGCTGAAGAAACTGGTCAAGGTGCAGGAGCAGCTGAAGGCCCTGCACGAGACGCGCCATGCGGCGTTCCTGGCGGCAGCGGCAACCGCCGAAACCGAGGCCAGGGAACTTGTCCAGCATTTCGACGCCGACCAGTCGATGGCGGTGCTGTTCCCTGACCTCTACCATCGCCGCATCGCCAATGCGCTGGTCCGGCAGGAAGCGAGCCTGGAAAGCGCCAGGCAGGAGGTCACGCTCATCGCCACTGCGACGGCGCGCACCAACATGGTCGAGCGCGCCTACAAGGACGTGCGCCGACAGGACGAACGCGAACGCTCCGACCGCGACCGGCTCGATCTGATCGCGCAGAAGCGCGGGCAGGAATAATCGGAAGTTAGAGCCGCGTCACTTGCGGACGGCGTTCGGTTTCGTTCCGTGCAGCGGGCTGTATTGGGTGTACGGCGCCGTGTTCGGCCTCTGCGCTTACGCCACCTACGATCTGACCATGGCGACGCCGGCAGCGCCCACCGCAAACGACCAGATCGCATCGACCCAGCCGGACTTGCCGCTGCTGATAGCAATGGCCCAGCATCCGGCGAAGGATTTCAAACCGGCAAGCCTGCCACAAGCTTCTTGCGGCATGGTCGCTCAGGAAACCCGGCAAAGAGGCGGACTTTCTTGGCGATTTCTCCACCCAGCGACATCGTTCTCGATGTTGCCCGAGCCGTCGACCCGACGGATATCGAGGCTGCCCGTGCCGCGCTGGCCAAGCGGGCCAACGGCGTTGGCGGCGCCTTTTTTGTCGACATGGCGGCTTCGGTGGATACCGGCTCGATCTTGTCGCGTGCCACGGCCGACAAGGCCGCGGCAGGCGCCGATCCCGCGGGAAAATTCAAGAAGTTCGAGGCCATGGTCTTGCAGACCTTCATCCAGAACATGCTGCCCAAGGACACAGAGGGCGTCTACGGCAAGGGGCTGGCCGGCGACATGTGGAAATCGCAGCTTGCCGAGCGTGTCGCCGACGTCATGGCCGAGCGCGGAGGGATCGGCATTGCCAAATCGCTGCTCGCCGACCACTACAAGGACGGCAAGCGCACCGTGCCGATCGGCCCGGTGTCAACCGGGCCGCACAAGACCGAGATCGACCAGCAGGCGCGGCTGTCCACCTCGCTGGTCGAGGAATTGCAGCGCAAGGCCGCACGGTCGATGACCGGCGACGAGACGACCATCAAAACCGAAATCAAGATCTAGACCAGGATTTTCAATGGCCGATTTTTCAAAATACTCTTCCAACCTGCCGGCGCGTACGTCCGAAGCGCCGATCCCGTTTGCACGGCCGGGCAACCTTGCCGCCATCATCGGCCGCATCGAGGAAGCGGTCGAGGAAGAGACGGCCGGTTTGAAGAACGACACCAGCTATGACCTCAAGGCCTCCAACGCCCGCAAGAGCCGCTACCTCTATGAGCTGACCCGCGCCATGAAGGGCGCCAACGAGATCGAATTCCTGGAACAGCATCGCGACAGTCTGGCGCGGCTGCGCCAGAAGCTCGCGAAAAACGAGGCTGCAATCCTCGCCCACCTCAACGCGGTCAACGAAGTCGCCACGCTGTTGAAGAACGCCATTCAGCGCGCCGAAGCCGACGGCACATACTCGGCCGGCGAATTCGGTTGGGCGAGCTGATGATCTCGGCAACAGGCGGGAACAACCGGTGATCAAATTCATCGCCGCCGCGATCTGGATCTGCGCCGCCACGCTTGGCGCGGTGTTCTATTCGTTCCAGGCGGCCGGTGAGCGCGGCGTCGGCGAGACGCCGAAACCGATGCTGGGTGGCCTCGACTACGTCAAGACCGACATCATCTCGGTGCCGCTGATCCGCGATTCCAAGATCGACGGCTATTTCCTCACCAAGCTCGTCTACACGGTCGAGCCGGCCGAGATAAAGAAGATGTCGATCCCGGCCGAAGCGCTGATGACCGATCAGGTCTATTCCTATCTCTACTCCAATCCTCAGATCGACTTCACCAAGAAGGAAACCATCGATCTCGATGCCTTCCGCAAGGCCATACGCGACACCGTCAACGCCCGCGTCGGCGCCGACCTAGTGCATGAAGTGCTGATCGACCAAGTCAACTTCCTGACCAAGGATGAAATCCGCGACAACGCCATGCGCCGCCGCAAGGATCCGGCCACGCCGACCGAACCGGCCCCGGCGGAATCGGCCCAGGCCGAGGCGGCGAAGCCCGCTGCTGAACACTAACCTTCGTCGCAGGGTGAATGTTCTCTGCCGCATTCCTTCCGACTGAAACGAGATGACGCATCGCGCGTTGACGTTTACGTCAACTCGAAGCTATATGCGCCAAGCGACCAGGATCGCGGCACGCGCGAGACAGCGACTTCGGCGGAGGCCGGTCACTGAAGCGCGGCAAAACGCAACGAGACCAGGAGAACAGTCATGAGCGTTCAGGACATTGCCGAGAAGATGAGGTCGCGCGTGGCGAGCGCCGGGTTCGAACATTCCGTGAAGTTCGATACCGGCAGTGACGGCGTCATCGTCATCGACGGCGCAACCGTCTCGACCACCGACGCGACGACCGACTGCACCATAAAGCTGTCGCTCGACGATCTGGATTCGCTGATCGCCGGCGACCTCAACCCGACCATGGCGTTCATGTCCGGCAAGATAAAGGTCGAAGGCGATATGTCGGCCGCCATGGCGCTCAGCCAACTGATCGGCTGAGCCCTTCGCAAAAACAAACGCCGCCCTCGCTGAAATGCAAAGGACCGGCGGCGTTTGTTTTTGGACAATCAGGCGGCCAGCGACAGCCTCTGTGCCTTGAGCTTGCGACCTGCAGCCCTCAGCGTGCCACGCGCGCCGTCGAGCGCACCATCGATCAGTTCCAGCGCCAGCAGGCGGTGCCGCTCGTACGGACCAGGCATGGCGAGCGCGCCGGTCTTCTCCGCCGAGAAGCCGAAGCGGCCATAGTAAGGCGCATCGCCGACCAGCAGCACCGCGGCATGGCCGAGACGCGCGGCCTCGGCCAAAGCATGGCGCATCAGCGCCGAGCCGATGCCGGCGTTCTTCAGCGCCGGATCGACGGCGAGCGGTCCGAGCAGGAGCGCCGCCGGGCCACCCTCGCCCAGCCTTACATCCCACAGCCGCACAGTGCCGATCACCGCGCCCGCCGCATCACGCGCCACGAAGGCGAGGCCTTCGGAAGGCCGGCGGCCACGCCGCAGCTTCTCCGACGATTTCTTGCGCCGCATCGGCCCCATGGCGCGATCGAGCAACGCTTCACGCGATGCGATGTCTGCCGCAGTTTCGGCGACGACAACAATGGCGCGGGCAATCTCCCCCCTCGAGGGGGAGATGTCGCCGAAGGCGACAGAGGGGGTCGGCACGACCTGACGCGACACCGCGTCGTGGACGAGGGATGCCGGCGCTTCACGCGAGACGACCCCCTCTGGCCTGCCTGCCATCTCCCCCTCAAGGGGGGAGATTCCCACGGCACCGTCAATGTAATTTACAATGTCCATTTCCGCGATCCTTCACGAGCGGAGCTTGTTCCACAGGCGAACCCGGGCGGACGCAAACGTCCGCCTGGGGTGATCTGAAGGCCGAAGCCGTCAGATCACGTAGGATCGGAGAGGCTCGAAGCCGTTGAAGGCGACCGCCGAGTAGGTGGTCGTGTAGGCGCCGGTGCCTTCGATCAGCACATCGTCGCCGATGGTCAGCGACAGAGGCAGCGGATACGGCGTCTTCTCGTACATCACGTCGGCCGAATCGCAGGTCGGGCCGGCGAGCACGCAAGGTGCGGTCTCCGAACCGTCATGGCGGGTGACGATCGGATAGCGGATCGCCTCGTCCATCGTCTCGGCCAGACCGCCGAACTTGCCGATGTCGAGGAACACCCAGCGCACATTGTCGTTTTCGGCCTTCTTCGAGATCAGCACGACTTCCGACTTGATGACGCCGGCATTGCCGACCATGCCGCGACCCGGCTCGATGATGGTCTCAGGGATCGCATTGCCGAAATGCTTGCGCAGCGCCGAGAAGATGGCCTGGCCATAGGCCTGGGCCGCCGGCACGTCACGCAGATAGCGCGTCGGGAAACCGCCGCCCATATTGACCATCTTGAGGACGATGCCTTCATCGGCGAGCGTGGCGAACACCTTCTTGGCGTCGGCCAGCGCACGGTCCCACGCCGTCAGGTCGGTCTGCTGCGAGCCGACATGGAACGACACGCCATAGGCGTCGAGGCCGAGCGTCCTGGCATGGCGCAGCACGTCGACGGCCATCGCCGGCACGCAGCCGAACTTGCGCGACAGCGGCCACTCGGCGCCTTCGCCGTCGGTCAGCACGCGGCAGAACACGCGGGCGCCGGGAGCGACGCGGGCGATCTTGTCGACTTCCTCGACGCAATCGACGGCAAACAGCCGAATGCCGAGCTGGTAGGCGCGTGCAATGTCACGCTCCTTCTTGATGGTGTTGCCGAAGGAGATACGGTCCGCCGGCGCACCGGCGTCCATCGCCATCTCGACCTCGGCAACGGAAGCGGTGTCGAAGGATGAGCCCATCGCAGCAAGCAGGCGCAGGATTTCCGGCGCCGGATTTGCTTTCACCGCATAGTAGATCCGGGAATCGGGCAGCGCCTTTTCGAAGGCGCGAAAATTGTCGCGCACGACATCGAGGTCGACGACGAGGCAGGGGCCGGACGGACGTCGGGTGGCGAGGAAGTCGAGGATGCGCTGAGTGGCCATCGGGGTCTCTCCATTAACGCCTTGCGGCGCGCAATAAGGCTGCGGACGCGGGCTCTCGGCCTCGCGACGCGCGGTCAAACAAAGGCGGGACGGAAGTTCATGGAACCAGCCGGTGGAGACCCCGGAACCATGAAACGCCGTCTCGCGGCGGTGAACCTTGGCCTTGCCCGGCCTCGGTTCGCTTTGTCTGCCTTGGCTTGGATGGGAGACCCGTCCGCACTGCCGGCAATGAAGGTGTGCCTCTTCAGTAACCCCGGTCTTTGGACGACCGGCAGAACACCAGAAAGGCCCGCACCGTCGTTGCTTCAAGGTGTCCTCGGGCTGGCGGTTGGCCGCTAGACCGACTGGAGGGGTTAGCTCCAGTTACCTTACCGATTTCCCTCACCATTCGAGGATCGGCGGACACCCACAGGCACGTGCGACTTTGGGCAAGCGCGATATAAGATCGAAAGATTTCACAATCAATAAAAATCGTATCCCAGGTTGTAAAATTTCCGGCATCGAACAATGCTGGGCCTACTGTATACGGATATCGAACGATGCCAGGCACGCACGGCCCGCTCAACGCCTTTCTTGACCTGCGCCGCATGCCGGTCGCCAATGCGGAACTGGGGCCGCTGGCCGGGCTCAGGCTGGCGGTAAAGGACATTTACGACGTCGCCGGCTACCGCACCGGTTGCGGCAATCCGGTGAAGTTCGACGAGGCGCATGCCGCGTCCAGCACGGCACCGGCCGTGCAGATGATTCTCGACGCCGGCGCGCGCTTCATCGGCAAGACGCAGACCGACGAGTTCGCTTTCTCGCTGATGGGCCAGAACGCGCATTTTCCGTTTCCGGTGAACCCGGCCGCTCCCGATCGCGTCACCGGCGGTTCCTCGTCAGGCTCGGCGGCGGCGGTGGCCGGCAAGCTTGCCGATATCGCTACCGGCTCGGACACCGGCGGCTCGATCCGCGCCCCGGCGAGCTTTTGCGGATTGATCGGGCTGCGCACCACGCATGGCCGCATTTCGCTCGAAGGCACGATGAAGCTGGCGCCGAGCTTCGACACATTCGGCTGGTTCGCCGACGACATCGAGACCTATGAGACGATCGGCAAATTGCTGCTCGGCCGCGACCCGCATCCGTATCCGCTCACCCGGCCGCTTTCGATCCGCTGGCTGGACGCTTTCGTGGCCGGCCCCGCTGAGGCAGCCGAATATGCCAGGATGAGAGCGCTGGCCGCCAGTCTTATCGGTGAGCCGGCGCCGGAAGAGTACAGCTTCGCCTCCTTCCCCGACGAGCTCTACTGGTGCTTTCGCCGCCTCCAGGCCGCCGAGGCCTGGCAGCAGCATGGCGCCTGGATCATTTCTGGCGAGCGCGATCTCGGGCCGGGCGTCGAGGAGCGCTTTGGTTTTGGCCGCACGATCGACGAAAAGACCGCGCGGGCCGAGGCGGTGCGCCGCCTGACGTTCCGCTCCGAGCTAGCCGCGCTGCTCGGCCAGGACGGGTTTCTTGTCCTGCCCACCGTTCCAGGCCCCGCACCTCTGGTCAAAAGCGAGCCGCAGCAGCTCCAGGCCTACCGCGAAAGGGCCTTGCATCTTTTGTGCCTTTCGGGTCTGTCAGGCTTTCCGCAAATCACCCTGCCGCTGGGCTCGGTTGACGGTGCCCCTTTCGGCCTCTCGCTGCTCGGCCCTCCCGGCAGCGACATTGCCCTGATACGGCTCGGCCGGCGAATTCTCGATGCGGCACGAAAGGCCTGATGATGGATACACTGACCCGCATGCGCGCCTTCATCGACGTCGTCGAGGCCGAAGGCTTTTCGGCGGCCGCGCGCAAGATCGGTCGCTCCAAGGCGCTGCTGTCGAAATATGTGCGCGAACTCGAGGACGAACTCGGCGCGCTGCTGCTCAACCGCACCACGCGGCAGTTCTCGTTGACTGAGGCCGGCCATACCTATTACAGCCGCGCTTCGGAAATCGTGCGCGAGGTCGACAGCCTAGCCGACGCCGTGCGCGAATCCTCCGGCGACGTGCGCGGCAGGATCAAGCTCTCCGCGGCGCGCACCTTCGCCGACGCACCGATCGGCCAGTCGCTGATCGACTTCGCCAAGCAGCATCCCGACATCGTGCTCGACATCCATCTCGACGACCGTTTTGTCGATCTGGTCGAGGAAGGTTTCGATCTTGCCGTGCGCATCTCGCGCCTGGAGAACTCATCGCTGATCGCCCGCCGCCTGGGGCCGTTTTCGATCAAGCTTTGCGCCTCGCCGGAGCTGATCGCCAAGCACGGCAAGCCGACGCGCCCGCAGGATCTCGCCAACTTGCCCTGCATCGTCGACACCAATGGCCGCTCGCTCGCCAACTGGCGCTTCAGGGGCGATGGCGAGGAGTCTGTCAGTGTCAACGTATCGGGTCCGATCGAGGTCAACAGCCCGATGGCCGCGCGAGCCGCCGCCGTGACCGGTCTGGGCTTCACCATCCTGCCGGATTTCATCGCCGCACCCGACCTCGCATCCGGGCTGCTGGTGTCCTTGCTTGACGACCGCATCCAGTCGGGCAGCGGCATTTTCGCCGTCTACCCGCACCGCCGCTATCTGCCGGCCAAGGTCCGTGTCTTCGTCGATTTTCTGGTGCAGTGGTTCAAGAACCGCGAGAGCGCCTGACCCGGTCTTGCCGTGCCGCGGTCCCAATTTCGCCCCGTTTCTGGTAACCTCTCGAAATCTCTCCGAGGCCGATGGAACAGCGACCGAGAATGCATCTGAAACGGCACGCAATCATGCTGGCTTCGGCCTTGGCGGCGCCTTTTGTCGCCGTCGGAGCGGCTGGCGCGCATCCTCATGTCTTCGCCGAGGCCCGCCTCGACGTGATCCTCTCTCCGGATCACCAAAGTGTGAAAGCGCTGCGTCACCTCTGGCGTTTCGATGATCTGTTTTCGAGTACGGTGATGATGGAGTTCGACAAGAACTCCGACCTGAAGCTTGACGACAAGGAGCTGAAGGATGTCGCCGACACCGTTCATGCCTCGCTGGCCGAGTTCAATTATTTCCAGCTCGTCACCGTCGACGGCAAGGACGTGCCGATGACGCCGCCACCGCATCTTATGGCCAATTTCGAAAACGACCAGCTGATCATCCTGTTCGAATCCGAACCCAAGGTGCCGATCAAGCTCGCCGGCAAGATCGATTTCGGCGTCTACGATCCAACCTTCTACACAGCGATCGACTTCACCGAGGATAGCAACATCACGGTGGAAGGCCTGCCCTCGAACTGCACCAAGAGCGTCATCCGGCCTGATCCAGACGAGGCGATCAAGGAAAACCAGAAGACCCTGACGGACGCGTTCTTCAACGACCCGACAGGCACCGACATGAGCAAGATCTTCGCCACCAAGCTCGAACTGAATTGCCCGCCAGAAGGATAGATCCGGTGATGAAACCGTCCCTGCGTTTGGCATTCGGCCTCGTGGCCGCTGCCCTGCTGATGACGCACTTTCTCGGGCAGGCCCATGCCCAGAGCTCACTCGGCATCGGTGTCAATGACGGCATGGCGCCCACCACCGGCCCGTTCGCCCATATCCTGATGTGGATCAATCTGCGCCAGCAGGAATTCTACCGCGCATTGGCCACGGCGATGAAAGCAATGCGCGAGGACGGCAGCAAGATGTGGCTGCTGATCGGCCTGTCCTTCGCCTACGGCATTTTCCACGCCGCCGGCCCCGGCCACGGCAAGGCGGTGATCTCGTCCTACATGGTGGCCAATGAAGTGGCGCTCAGGCGCGGTATCCTGCTGTCCTTCGTCTCGGCGCTGCTGCAGGGCCTGACCGCGATCCTGGTGATGCTGCTTGCCTATTTCGTCCTGCGCGGCACCGCCATCTCAATGACCGACGCAGCCTGGTTCATGGAGATCATGAGCTATGTCTTCGTCACTTTGTTCGGCGCCTGGCTGCTGTGGCGCAAGCTCAGGCCTACGGTCCTGCGCTGGTTCGGCAAGGCGCCCGCCTACAGCCTGTCGGCAGCCCACGCCGGTCATTCCCATGGCGGCCATTCGCATGCCGCTCACAGCCACGCGGCGCATGCGCATTCGCATGCCTTGCATGTGCATCACGACCATTCGCATGATCATCACGATCACGCTGCGCACGACCACGACACACACGATCATTCCCATCACGACCACGCTCATCACGATCACGCCGCTCACGATCACCCAGCCGGCGAGGTCTGTGATACGTGCGGCCACTCACATGCGCCCGATCCGGCGCTGCTGTCGGGCGACCGCTTCGACTGGCGCACGGCCTGGTCGGCTGTAGCCGCCGTCGGCATCCGCCCCTGCTCCGGCGCGCTGATTGTGCTGAGCTTCGCTTTGCTCAACGGCCTGTGGCTCGGCGGCCTGCTGTCGGTGCTGGCGATGTCGATTGGAACCGCCATCACAGTCTCGGCGCTGGCAACGATCGCAGTCACCGCCAAGAACTGGGCGGTCTATTTCGCCGGCGATGGCCGCATGGGCAATCGCATTCACACATTCGTCGAGATCGGCGGCGCCACCTTCGTCTTCCTGTTCGGACTGTTGCTGTTGTCGGCGAGCCTGTCCGGAGCTGTGTGACCTCGGCGGGTCAGGCCTGACCCGCGATCATTCCGCCCAGCTCATCCTCGATATGAGCGCGGATGATTTCATCGAAACTGTTTTCGGCGCTGAAGCCGAGGTCCCTTGCACGGCGCGCCTCGAAGCGCGTCGGCCAACCCTTGACGATCGCCCAGATCGTTTCGTCGGGCTCCTCACGGATCAGGCTCGCCACCTCGGCGCCTGCAGTGCGCTCCAGCGCCTCGATCTGCTCGCCGACGGTGACGGCAACGCCGGGCATGGTGAGGTTGCGGCGCGGCCCGACAGCGGCACCGTCGAGCCCGGCGGCATGGATCAGGAAACCGACCGCAGAGCGCGGGCTGGCATGGGTGTGCAGCACCGAGCGCGGCACCGGCAGGATCGCCTCGTGGCCGCTCAGCGGCTCGCGGATGATGCCGGAGAAGAAACCTGACGCCGCCTTGTTCGGCTTGCCGGGCCGCACGCAGATGGTCGGCAGCCTTATGCCGATGCCGTCGAAGAAGCCGCGCCTGGAATAGTCGGCCAGCAGCGCTTCGCTCATCTGCTTCTGCGTGCCGTAGGAGGTCAGCGGCGTCGGATGAAAGTCGTCCGGGATGACATCGGGGAACGGCGCGCCGAACACCGCGATCGACGAGGTGAAGACCAGACGCGGCGAAAAGCCCGCCAGCCGGACCGCATCGAACAGAGCCCGTGTGCCGTCGAGATTGACGCGGTAGCCGAGATCGAAATTCGCCTCCGCCTCGCCCGACACGATGCCGGCGAGATGGAACATGACGTCGGGGCGTGACGCCACCAGGCTCTCGGCAGCACCGGCGTCGGCAAGGTCGCCCGTATGCGTGGCGATGCTGACGCCATCCATCGCCGGCGCCTGCGGCGGCACGATGTCGTGCAGGTCGAGCCCGGTGATCTTGCGGCCGTTGAGCGTGCCGTCCTTGGCCAGCCGGTCGACAAGTTTGCGGCCGACCATGCCGGCCGCGCCAGTAATCAGGATGCGCATTTCGAAAGCCTCTTATTTGCCCTTGTTCTGGCTGCGGCCCCGCAACCAGAACACCAGAAAGAATGCCAGCACGAAGGCGATGCCGACGATGCCGGCAAGTACGGTCGAGATATTGCCGACAGCCAGCATCACCGTCGGCAGATAGAACGCCGCGATGCCGAACAGCAGCATGATCCAGGCTGCGGCAATCAGCGCGTTTCGCGTGTCGCGATCCATCATGCCGTCCCGCCACATTGGGAACTCGTCAACTCGGATGCCAATGCCATGAAATTCCCTGTCAGTGATAATGGCCGTGATGCGGTGGCGCACCATGGTCGTGGTCATGATCGTGCTCGTCATGGCTGTCGGCGCACTGGCCGAATTCCGGTTCGACCGTCGCGTGGCTGATGCCGTGTTCGGCGGCGAGCCGCTTCTTGATGGCGCTGACCGCCTGGTGCGGATCGACGCCATCGTTGAGGCAGGCATGCAGCGTCGCCATGTTGCTGGAGCCGTCCAGCGACCAGACATGCATATGGTGCACCTCGCGCACGCCCTTGACGGTGCCGGCAATGTCCTTGGCGATGATGTCGCGGTCGAGGCTTGCCGGTACGCCTTCGAGAAGGACGTGGGCGGCTTCGCGCATCAACGACCATGCGGTGGACAGGATCAGCACCGAGACCAGCACCGACAGAATCGGGTCGATCGGCGTCCAGCCGGTGGCCAGGATGACCAGCGCCGCCACGATCGCCGCCGCCGAACCGAGCAGGTCGCCCAGCACATGCAGGATGGCGCCGCGCATGTTGAGGCTGTCGTGGTCGCCGCCATGCAGCACGAAGAACGAGGCGAAGTTTACCAGAAGGCCGGCGATCGCCACCACCAGCATCGGCCCGCCCAGCACCGGCGCCGGCGTCATCAGCCGGCCCCAGGCTTCGTAGACGATCCACAAAGCAATGGCGAATATGGCGATGCCGTTGGTGTAGGCGACCAGCGTCTTGACCCGGCCGAAACCATAGGTGAGGCGCACCGTCGCCGGCCGTCCGCCAAGATGGAAGGCGTACCAGGCAAGGCCAAGCGCGATCGAGTCGGCGAGCATGTGGCCGGCGTCGGCCAGCAGCGCCAGTGATCCCGTCAAAAGGCCGCCAAGCACTTCGGCCACCATGAAGCCGGCGGTCAGGCAGGCTGCGATCAGCACACGCTTCTTGTCGGTCGAGCCATGCACGTGGCCGGCGCCATGCCCAGCATGCGAACCATGATAATGGCTGTGCGCCATCGGAAAAAACTCCTGTTACGCGCCAAACTCGGCGCGGAAATCCTCGAGCCGCCGCTTCTGCCGGCCTTCGCCGTCGAAATTGGCGGGATCGAGCCATGCCTCATAGGCTTTGCGCAGCGCCGGCCATTCCTTGTCGATGATCGAGTACCATGCGGTATCGCGGTTTTCACCCTTGACCACAAGATGCTGGCGGAAAATGCCCTCGAACTTGAAGCCGAACCGTTCCGCCGCGCGCTTTGACGGCTCGTTGCGGTTGTTGCATTTCCACTCGTAGCGGCGATAGCCGAGCCCGTCGAAAATATACTTCATGAACAGGAACTGCGCCTCGGTCGCTGCCGGCTTGCGCGAGATCAGTGGCCCCCAATAGATGTTGCCGATCTCGATGACGCCATAGGCGGGATCGATGCGCATCAGCGTCTGTCGCCCGGCGACCTTGCCGCTGGCCTTGTCGATGACGGTGAAGAACAGCGGATCCTCGCTCGCCTCGACCTTGTCCAGCCATGGCTGGAAATCGGCGCGGGTTTGCGGCGGGTAGTCGGGCAGCCAGGCAAAGCGTCCATCGATGTCGGGCACGGACGACGCCTCGTACAACCCATCGCCGTGCTTTTCGGCGCTCAGCGGTTCGAGCCGGACATAGCGGCCGTCAATGGGCTTGCGCTCGGGCCGCGGACGCGCTTGCCAATCTTTGAGATTTTCCGACACGCAAAACTCCAATCCGTTTGACTTTTGTGAGCAGACGCTCACAAAAACGCGACCTAACAGCAAGAACCACACGGACGGGAAAAATGCTCCACACGATTTCGGCCTTCGACCGTCTCGGCGAGGAAAACGCCTTTGCCGTGCTGGCGCGCGCGACTGCACTGGCTCAACAGGGCCGCGACATCGTCAATCTCGGCATCGGCCAGCCCGACTTCAAAACGCCGCAGCACATTGTCGAGGCCGCGATCAAGGCGCTGCGCGACGGCCACCATGGCTACACCCCCGCCAATGGCCTGCTGGCGACGCGCGAAGCGGTGGTGCGGCGCACGCTGACCACTACCGGCGTCGAAGTCTCGCCCGAGAATGTAATGATCCTGCCCGGCGGCAAGCCGACCATGTTCGCGGCCATCTTGATGTTCGGCGAACCCGGCGCCGAGATCCTCTATCCAGACCCAGGCTTTCCGATCTACCGCTCGATGATCGAGTTCACCGGCGCCGCGCCCATTCCGGTGCCGATCCGCGAGGAGAACGGCTTTGCCTTCTCGGCAGAAGAGACGCTGGCGCTGATCACGTCGAAGACCAGACTGCTAATCCTCAACTCACCGGCCAACCCGACCGGCGGCGTCACGCCGCGCGCCGAGATCGAGAAGCTGGTGAAGGGACTGCAAGCGCATCCGCAGGTCGCCATCCTCTCCGACGAAATCTACGACGTCATGACCTATGACGGCGAGACGCATTTTTCGCTGCTCAATTTTCCGGAAATTCGCGACCGGCTGATCGTGCTCAACGGCTGGTCGAAGACATGGGCGATGACCGGCTGGCGCATGGGCTGGTCGATCTGGCCGAATGGCGACAAGGGCGGGCATCTCTACGACAAGGTCCGCAAGCTGGCGGTCAATTGCTGGTCCTGCGTCAACGCGCCGAGCCAGTTCGCCGGCATCGCCGCGATCGACGGCCCGCAGGACGATGTCGACAAGATGATGCGCGCCTTCGACAACCGCAGGAAGATCGTGGTCGAGGGGCTGAACGCGCTGCCCGGCGTCTCCTGCATAACGCCGAAGGGCGCCTTCTATGCCTTTCCGAATGTCTCGAAGACCGGCTGGAAGGCCAAGAAGCTCGCCTCGGCACTGCTCGAGGAGGCCGGCGTGGCGCTGATCGGCGGTCCCGATTTCGGCATTCTCGGCGAAGGCTACATCAGGCTTTCCTACGCCAATTCCGAAGAGAACATCTTGCGAGCGCTGGAGCGGATCGAGGCGTTTTTGAAGAAGTAGGCCTTCGGCTGCTCACCCACGCCCCACGAACGGCATCTTGGTCGCCATCACGGTCATGAACAGCACGTTGGCGTCGAGCGGCAGGCTGGCCATGTGGACGACGGCGTCGGCGACGCGTTGGACGTCCATCACCGCCTCGGCGGCGATGGTGCCATTGGCCTGCGGCACGCCGACCGTCATTGCGTGCGCCATATCGGTCAGCGCGTTGCCTATGTCGATCTGGCCGCAGGCGATGTCATAGGGCCGGCCGTCGAGCGCCAGCGTCTTGGTCAGCCCCGATATGGCGTGCTTGGTCGCGGTGTAGGGCACCGAGCCCGGCCGTGGCGCATAGGCCGACACAGAGCCATTGTTGATGATGCGGCCGCCCATTGGCTTTTGCTTGCGCATGACGCTGAAGGCGGCGCGAGCGCATAGGAACGATCCGGTGAGATTGACGCCGACAATATCGTTCCAGACCTCGACCGGGATCTCGTCGATGGGCGTCGACTTGTAGCTCATGCCGGCATTGTTGAAGAGCAGATCGACACGGCCGAAGGCTGCGGCCACCGTCTCGAACAGGTCATCGACTTCGCCGGCCTTGCTGATGTCGCAGGCAACTGCCAGCGCCTTGGCGTCCGCTTTCCCGGCTTCGGTAATGGCGGCGTCGAGCACCGCTTTGCGGCGGCCGCAAAACACCGTGTTCCAGCCCGCCTTGAGCAGCGCCGTGGCGACGCTCTTGCCGATGCCGGTGCCGGCGCCGGTGACGATGGCGGTTTTCTCTGTGAGGGCTGTCATGGATTTTGCTCCTGCGCGCCGCGCATCCCCGGCACAGATCGGGGTGCATCCGAATGCACCGACCCATCGCAAATGAGGGCGATCATGGCAAGCCGGACACTAATGCATGTCGCTCAAAAGTGGCCCCGGTTCTGAGAGAACGACATGCACCAGGACAAAAACATGAAGCGCCACGCGCTTTATGTGATCGGTCCGACAAAAAGGGCGGTCATTGGCGACCGCCCCCTGATCTGAACCGGGCTTGGGAGGAGGAAAAGCCGATCCGACTAACTAAAATCATGCGCTTCCTCGGTAAACGAGAAGTTAACGCTTTTCCCGCCGCGGCTGCGTTGTCTACCAGCGCGGGTTCGGCGCCGTGCCTGACGGAACCGGCACCTTGACCGCCGACACCGTCGCCTCGACATGATCGACGAGCGCATCCGGCAGGCCGAGCCGGCCGGCGAGCAGGTCGAGATAGCCGCGTTCGGCGCGCGTATCGGGGTCGATCGTCAGTCGGGACGCCGTGTAGAGCTCGAGCCTCTGCTCATCGGTCTTGGCGCCTGCGACCAGCGTATCGAGGTCGAGCGGGCTGTCCAGCTCGGCCATCAGAAACTTTTCCGCTTCCGTGCCGATGCCGGCCAGACTGAGCTTGCCGGCGATCTTTTGGCGTTCCGCGTCATCGACATGGCCATCGGCCTTGGCCGCCGAGATCATCGCCCGCACCAGGGTCAGCGTGAACTCGTCCTCCCCCTGTGGCGCCTGTGAAGGATGAAAGCCGGTGTCGGCGGGCGGCGGCAGCAATTCCGGCTGGCCGGCCGCCGGCGCCTGCTCGGGTGCATTGCCGGCCTTGTAATTCTGGTAGGCCTTGTAGGCGAGACCGCCGATCGCAGCCAGTCCGCCGAGCTTCACGGCCGTGCCGGTGACCTGCCGTCCCGTGCCGGTTCCAAGCAGCACCGCGGCCAGCGCACCGGCGGCCAGCGGATTGTCCTTGGCCATCTGCACAGCCTGCCCGGCCTTGTCGCGAACGGTGCCGGTTGTGCCGGGAACTTGCGAGCCGAGCAGATCGTCGAGAAGCTTCTTGGGGTCGAACATGGTGCCTCCAGAAAAGGGCCCGCGCCAACGTGGACGGGCAGGTTTTGGACGTTGCAGACGTAGGTCCCGATTGTTGACATTACAATGACGGACCGGCGCTTTGCTATCGGCGCCGGCAATGCCGCAAATCAAATTCGATGTGTCGAAACCCGCCTCGGCTTCGGTTAGTGTCGCCGCAACGTCGGCGAGGGAGGAGTTTTGCCGTGACCGATCAGCCAGACCGCGACCAAGCACGAGATCCCCAGGATCTGGAGCGCCTGCTAATTGATCGGCAATGGGCGGGAGACATTGAGGGCATGGTAGCGCTGTTCGAACCCGATGCCGTCATCGACACCGGAGCAGCCGAATTGACCCGTGGCCATGAGGCGATCCGCGCTTTGTTCGAAGCCTTTGCCGCGAGCTGGCGAAAATTCCAGCGCGGCGAGCAGCGCCCGGCGGCCATTAACGGCGAACTCGCGTTGACGTCGACCAGGCTTGCCGACGGCTCGATAACCTCAGAGGTCGCGCGCCGGCAGGCCGACGGCACATGGCTGTGGGTGATCGACCGCTATTCTGTCGTGTGGTGATCCAGTCAGGGCGTCGGCGGCACTTAACTGCCGATATGTCCCCTGCCCTGCGCCTGCGCAAGTTCGACCTGGCGCTGGCGCTCGGCATAGCGGGTGCGATCCTCATCCGAGCGTGCCTCGTAGCAATGCGGGCATGACACGCCGGTGGAAAAATGCGGCGACAGCCGGTTCTCCGGCGTCAGCGGATGCCGGCAGGCGCGGCAGAGTTCGGCCTCGCCTTCGGTCAACCCATGCGACACCGAGACCCGCTCGTCGAAGACGAAACACTCGCCCTGCCACAGGCTGTCTTCGTCCGGCACCTCTTCGAGATATCTGAGGATGCCGCCCTTGAGATGGAACACATCCTCGAAGCCGAGCGACTTCACATAGGCCGTCGCCTTTTCGCAGCGGATGCCGCCGGTGCAGAACATCGCAACCTTGCGGCCGTCGAGTTGGTCGCGGTGTTTTTCCACCCAGGCCGGGAATTCGCGAAAGCTCGACGTGCGCGGGTCCACCGCGCCCTCGAACGTGCCGATCGACACTTCGTACGCGTTGCGTGTGTCGATGACGATGGTGCCGGGGTCCGAGATCAGCGCGTTCCAGTCGGCCGGCGCGACATAGGTCCCCGCACCCGTCGCCGGGTCGAGGTCTTCGACGCCCATGGTGACGATCTCGCGCTTCAGCCGCACTTTCATGCGATGGAACGGCATTTCGGCGGCAGTGCTGTATTTGACCTCGAGATCGGCAAGACCCTCGATGGCCTCGAGATAAGCGATCAGGTCGGCTATGTCGGTTTCGCTGCCGGCGACCGTGCCGTTAATGCCCTCCTGCGCCAGAAGCAGCGTGCCCTTGATGCCGCGCCCGCAGCAGAAGGCGGCAAGCGGCGTGCGCAAGACCCGCAGCGCGTCGAAGTCGCCCAGCCTCGCAAATTTGTAGAGCGCGGCGACGCGCACGGGTTCATGGTTGGTCATCGCCAAGCCACTAGACTGTGGTCAAAGCGGATTCAAGGCAGAGCTAAAGCACTTCCTCGGTATTCGCCCGCAGGCTCGTTGGCCGACATGTGACATCGCGGCAGGCCGGGTTTCGTGGACTCGGAATCGGCCTTCTGCTAATCGGTTGAAATCACCTAGGGAGAGACAAGCCAATGCTCAGCAAGACCGAAACGCTCCTGTCGCTGCTCAATGGCCAGCCGGTCATTCCGGTGCTGAAGATCGCCAATGTCGCGGACGCCGTCCCGCTCGCCCGGGCGCTGGCCGCCGGCGGCCTGCCGGCAATCGAGATCACGTTGAGAACCGCCGATGCGCTGGAAGCGATCCGCCGCGTCGCCGGTGAGGTCGAGGGCGCCATTGTCGGCGCCGGCACAATTCTGGATGCCAAGCAGTTCGACGAGGCAGCGGCCGCTGGCTCGAAATTCATCGTCAGCCCCGGCATCACGCGAGAGTTGCTGGCGGCGGCCAAGGACAGCGACGTTCCCTTGCTGCCCGGCGCCATCACGCCCGGCGAGATCATGGCTGCCCGCGAGGCCGGCCTGCGGTTCCTGAAATTCTTCCCGGCCGAACAATCCGGCGGCATCGCCTCGCTGAAGGCCTTTGCCTCGCCGCTGGCCGACGTGAAATTCTGCCCGACCGGCGGCATCTCGGCCAAGAACGCGGCCGACTATCTCAGCCTGTCCAACGTTATCTGCGTCGGCGGCTCGTGGGTGGCGCCGGACGAGTTGGTCAAGGCCGGCAAGTGGGATGAGATCGAGGCGCTCGCACAGACCGCGAGCAAGCTCGGAAAATAACCTCGCTACTTTATCTTTGCGCAATTCCCAAGGGAAACGCTCCGCGCTTTTCCCGGCAAATCGTTTCACACTGTTCCTGGATTGCTCTCGGCACAAGAAACCCGGCCAGCTTGCGCCGACGGGGGTTGCTACGCATTGAGATTTTGGTTCCCGCTCAAGGGCTCGAACCTCGATTCACGCCTTCAAAGGGCGCTGTCCTACCATTAGACGAAGCGGGAATGCAGGCTGGTGGTTAGCATTCCGGGACGCTAGAAGCCAGTGCTGGAGATTCGCCAACAGCAAAAAGCCGCGCGGGTTGCCCAGCGCGGCTTCGATGTTTACCCCGTCGAGCTCTTACTTCGTCTGGAAGCGGGCGACCGAAAGGAATTTCACGGCATTGCCGGTGAAGCGGTTGGCATCGGCCATCTGGTTGTCCGCCTGGAAGCCTGCGGTGTAGACCTCGCTCGGCGGCGTATGCACGATGTTGTATGCATAGCGCGGCGCTGTCGTCGGGCTGGAAACGGTGGCGATGTTGTCGCCGCTGCTCAGCGCCCAGCGGGCCGCCTGCGGTTCGGCCGCCACCACCACTGCCTTCGGTCCTGGCTTCAGGTCGCGGGCCGAAGCCCTGGCTTCCTTGCGTGTCGTCTTGACGCCGGCGCCGATCACTGAGGCCGGATCGGTACCGGCGGGACGGGCAGCAATAGCACCGCGCGGCGATGCGGCATCGACACCTGACGGATCGTTGAACGCCGAGCGCGGCTCGAGCGAGGCGACCTGATAGTCGTCGGTAGCACCGGCTGTATCGGCGGCGCTGGCCTGTTCGAGAACCGCCTTGACCTCGTCCGGACGCTGCGACGGCAGCACCGAGAACGCGTCGGTTGCGCTCTGCTTGTGGGCAGCCGTATCGGCCAGCGCCAGCAGAACGCCCTCGTCCTGCGGCGCAAGCTCAGCCGGCGGCGAAGAGCGGTCGGGACGCCAGGTCGGCAACGGGACGTTCACCGCGACCTGCGCCGGAGCGGCAGCTTGATCGGCCCCCTGGTCGGCATTGCTCGCATCGGCCGTGCCGAACGGCACATTGGCCGGCGCCTGCGCCGTCGCCACCGTCTGTTCGGTGGTGGCATCGGCCACGCCGAACGGCACGGTCTCAGGCTGTTGCGCGCCGACATCGGCCTTCGGCCGCGGTGCGAAAGCGGGCAGCGGCACTTCCTTGGCGGGCAGCGCGGCGATGATCGTCTCCGGCGTGTCCTGCGGCTCCGAATCGTCAGCGCTGTCGTCGGCAAGCTGCGGAATGTTGGCGCGCTTGGCGTTCTGCGGCGACACGATCGCGATGCCAGGCAGATTGCTGTTGTTGTTGCTCGTGGCAGCCAGCACCGGCTTCACGCTTCTCGGCGGCGGCGCGGCGGTAGCGACATCGGCGCTGTCGTCGGCTTCGTCTTCGCCGCCACCGCCAAAGAAAGCGGACAGGAAGCCACCGGATTTCTTGGTGCTGCCGCCTGCGCTGGCCATCATGATGGCAGGAGAACCGGCGCCCTTGCGCGCCTTGTAGGAGGCGAGCGCCTGGTCATAACCCGGCAACGGCCTGCCGTCGCTCGGCACATGCAGCGTCTTGCCATTGGGGAACAGGCTGACCAGTTCCTGGCGGCTGATGCCTGGCCAATGTCGCACATTGCCGACGTCCATGTGGACGAAGGGCGAACCCGACGACGGATAGTAGCCGACGCCGCCGCCCTGCATCTTGAGGCCGATGTTGCGCAGCTTTTTCAGCGGCACACCCGGAATGTAGAAGTCCATCGCCTTGCCCAGCATATGCTGGCTTTCCTTGGCGACACCGCGGCTGCGGCTGCGCAGCATCGAATTGGTCGACGGCGAGCGATAGCCGCAGACGACCTGGATATAGTCGGTGGCGCCGGCCTGCCGGTAAGCTTCCCACACCAGATCGAGCAGGCGCGGATCCATCTTGGTCGGTTCGTTGCGACGCCAGTCGCGCAGGATGATGTTGATCTTCCTGAGGCCTGCCGGATCGTAGCGGCCATTGCGCTTGTAGACGATCTCGGCCTTTTCGTGCGTGTGGAGGTGATAGAGCTTGAGCGAGCGCGTTTCAGCGCTAGCGCCGGCAGCAGTTGCGGCGAGGAAAGCGAACGCAACGATCAACGCTGCCAGCCATCTCGGCCAGACGCCCATGTGATCGCGCCGCCCGTTTCTGTGTCGTTCGACTTTGTTCAAATCAAAAGGCCTTGCAGGCTGCCGTTTGTCCCCGGATTTGTCCAAACGGATGCGTGGTTCTCACATCCGAATATCGATCCTAATGGTTAATCATCGCTTATTGAAGCCGAAATGCGGTAACACCGTGGCGATATCCCGTCAAAAATAATACACAGGATTTCTTGGTAAACTGCTGGTTTAGATCAAGATTCAGCCTTTTCGCGCTACACGATCTGTTACCGCTGGCCTTAATGCGTGAACAACGCTGTCCGCGTCAGCCATATTCCCGCCCCAACCCCCTTATGCAGCGCCGGATATGGCATGGCAAGCTGGTCCCGGCCTTGCGTTGGCAAGCTGTGGAATTCGGCGTTCAGGAGGCAAGGCGGTCGAGGCGGCCGGTTTCCGGGTCGATGCCGTATTCCTTGAGCTTGCGGTAGAGCGTCGAGCGGCCGATGCCGAGACGCCGTGCGACCTCGCTCATCTGGCCGTTGTAATGGTCGATGGCGAGCTTGATCATTTCGAGTTCGACATCGGCCAGCGCACGCACATTGCCACGCTCGTCCAGCGCCCTCAATGTGCCGAAACGCTGAAGCAACCTGGCCGGAGGGGCGAGCTCGGCAGCTGCAGTACCGGCGTCATCAGTCTGCGCGCCATCGCCTTGCGATCCGGTGCTCAAGGCCATGCCGGGGTCCGACAAGGACGCATCGGCGTCGAGATTCACGGTGCCGTCGACCTGCGCCCGGATCTGCGGAAATTCGTCAGTCGTGAGCACATCGCCTTCGGCAAGCACCGAGGCCCTGAACACGGCGTTTTCCAGCTGCCTGATGTTTCCCGGCCAATCATAGGCCTGCAGCATGGCCAGTGCGGCATCCGAGATGCCGTGCAGGCGATTGCCCGCCGGCGCCACCTTGTCCATGAAATGCTTGACCAGATAGGGGATGTCGTCGCGGCGGTCGCGCAGCGGCGGCACGACGATCGGGTAAACGTTGAGCCGGTAGAACAGGTCCTCGCGAAACTTGCCGTCCTTGACCTGCTGCAGAAGGTTGCGGTGCGTGGCCGAGATCAGCCTGATGTCGACCCTGACGGTGGAACGGCCGCCGACCGGATCGACCTCGCCATCCTGCACGGCGCGCAACAGCTTGACCTGCACGTCGAGCGGCAGGTCGCCGATCTCATCCAGGAACAGGGTGCCCGAATGCGCCTCGACGAACTTGCCGGTGTGCTTTTCGGTGGCGCCGGTGAACGAACCTTTTTCGTGACCGAACAGGATCGATTCGACCAGATTGTCGGGGATGGCGCCGCAATTGACGGTGACGAACGGCTTTGTGCGGCGTTCGCCGCTGCCCTGGATGGCGCGCGCCACCAATTCCTTGCCGACGCCCGATTCGCCCTCGATCAGGATCGGGATGTTGGAGGCCGCAGCCTTCTGGCCGAGGCGGATCACCCGGTCCATCGCCGGGCTGTGCGTGATCATGTCCTTGAAGGTCAGGTGGCCGCCGCGACGCCGCGACGTGCGCTTGACCTCGTCCTCGACCGCCTCGACCTTGAGCGCGTTGCCGACCGCGGTCTGCAGCCGGTCGGGAGACGCCGGCTTGACGACAAAATCGAAGGCGCCGTGGCGCATCGCCGAAACCACCGTTTCGATGCCGCCCTGCGCAGTCTGCACGATGACGGGAACAGTGATGCCGCGCTCGCGCATCGCCTTCAGCACGCCGATGCCGTCGAGGCCCGGCATGACAAGGTCGAGGATGACTGCCGAAATATCCCTCGCATTGGGTCCGTCAAGCGCGCTCAGACCGGCCTCGCCGCCATCGGCAACGATGGCGCTGTGGCCGAATTTCGTCACCGCCGCCTCGAGCAGCCGGCGCTGCACGGGATCGTCATCGACTATAAGAATGGAACCTGTCATGACTGATTTGAGTTGCCCGCCTGGGAAATTCCCATGGATCATCTTGGCACAGGGTTCTAAACAAGGTTTCAAAAAACCCGGTGAACGAATTCCTTAGGATTTGACCGGCTTGTCCTTTCCCCTTGATTCCAGAAGGTAATTGTTGATGAGCAGGATTCTCGGTCGGCAGCTTGCGGCGGTAGCGTCCGGTCAGGGCGCGGCGGAACTCGGCGACCTGCCGGAATGGAATCTCGCCGACCTCTATTCCGGCATGGAAGCGCCCGAACTGAAGCGTGACCTTGCCAAGGCGGCGGCCGACGCCGTCGCCTTCGAGAACCGCTGGAAGGGCACACTGGCTGCGGAGGCCGGGCGCGGAAGCGCCGGCAGGCTTGGCGAGGCGCTGACAGCCTATGAGGCGCTGGAGGAACTGATCGGCCGCATCGTCTCCTATGCCGGCCTGATCTATGCCGGCAACACCGCCGATCCGCAGCGCGCAAAGCTCTATGGCGACATCCAGGAAAAGATGACCGACGCCAGCGCGCATCTTCTGTTCTTCGCGCTGGAACTGAACCTGATCGATGACAAGGCGCTCGAATCCGCCCTCGCCGCCGACGCCGGCTTTGCCCATTACCGGCCCTGGGTGCTCGACCTCAGAATGGACAAGCCCTACCAGCTCGAGGATCGGGTCGAGCAGCTGTTCCATGAGAAGTCGATCACCGGGCGCGGTGCCTGGAACCGGCTGTTCGACGAGACGATGACCGATCTGCGTTTCGACATAGACGGCGAGGAACTGACGCTGGAGCCGGCGCTGAACCGCCTGCAGGACGCCGATGGGGAGGTCCGCCGCCGCGCCTCCGAAGCGCTGGCCACAACCTTCCGCAAGAGCCTGCGCACCTTCACGCTGATCACCAACACGCTGGCCAAGGACAAGGAGATTTCCGACCGCTGGCGCGGCTTCGAGGACATCGCCGACTCACGCCATCTCGCCAACCGTGTCGAGCGCAGCGTGGTCGACGCGCTGGCATCGGCCGTGCGCGAGGCCTATCCGCGCCTGTCTCATCGCTACTACGCGATGAAGGCGCGCTGGCTGGGCATGGAGGTGATGAACCACTGGGACCGCAACGCGCCCTTGCCCGAAACGCCGCAAGCGGTGATTCCTTGGGATGATGCCAGGAACACTGTGCTATCGGCCTATCAGCGCTTTTCCCCCGACATGGCGGAGATCGCCCGCACCTTCTTCGACCGCAACTGGATCGACGCGCCGGTCAGGCCCGGCAAGTCGCCCGGCGCCTTCGCCCATCCGACCGTGCCTTCGGCGCACCCTTACGTGCTGCTCAACTACATGGGCAAGCCGCGCGATGTGATGACGCTGGCGCATGAACTCGGCCACGGCGTGCATCAGGTGCTGGCCGGCGGCCAGGGCGCGCTGATGGCTTCGACGCCGCTGACTTTGGCCGAGACGGCCTCGGTGTTCGGCGAGATGCTGACCTTCCGTTCGCTGCTCGACCAGACCACCGACAAGCGCCAGCGCAAGGCGATGCTCGCCCAGAAGGTCGAGGACATGATCAACACGGTCGTGCGCCAGATCGCCTTCTACGAGTTCGAACGCAAGGTGCATGCAGAGCGCAAGAACGGCGAACTGACCTCCGACAAGCTCGGCCAGTTCTGGCTCGAGGTGCAGGCCGAAAGCCTGGGGCCGGCGATCAAGCTGCGCGAGGGCTATGAGGTCTTCTGGACCTACATCCCGCACTTCGTCCACTCCCCCTTCTACGTCTACGCCTATGCCTTTGGCGACTGCCTGGTGAACTCGCTCTACGCGGTCTACCAGAACGCTGAGCATGGCTTCCAGGATAAGTATTTCGAGATGTTGCGCGCCGGCGGCACCAAGCATCACTCGGAGCTTCTCGCGCCCTTCGGCCTCGACGCCACCGACCCCGCCTTCTGGCAGATCGGGCTTGGCGTGATCGGCGGCCTGATCGACGAGTTGGAAGCGCTCGACAGTTAATGCGCGCACCCATTGGACCGATGGCGCAGAGTGGCAGGTTCAGCAGCGGCCTCGACTTTGCAGAATCGCAGAACAGTTTAGCCGGAATGCATGTGACGGCAGCTCTGTTCTTGTTCTAAATATCTGTTCTTGAATAACTCTCCGGCGAAAATTCCGTTAGCTTTCCCGAAACCGTATGATAGCTTTCCGACTGAAGCTCAGCCGGGCGCGCGGCTTAAGGCCGGACAGTATCCCGGCCCATGGCAGCGGTCTGACGAATGCGACAGCGACGGTTGGCAATGGGCGGAAAGCCGAACGCCGACACTCGACGACAGACCGGCTGTTCCCTGAGCCGCCGAACCACATTGGATGATCCGATCTGCCAAGGTCATGACTTGGGACGGCGGCAGACGGATCCGACTGGAGAGAGACGATGACCTTCTTTTACATTGTCCTGGCGTTCCTTGTAGGTGTGTTGGTTGGCTGGTTTATCTGGGGCCGGCTGCGCGGCGAACTCGACAGCCTGCGCGGCGATCTCGACCGCACCCGCAGCGAGCGTGACAGACTGCGCGCCGACGCCGATCGCCTGACTGGCGAACTCGACGCCTGCGGCAAGACCCGCGCCGATCTCGAACGGCGGCTGCGTGAAACATCAGCTCCATCCGCCAAGCCTTCAAGTTCGGCGCCGGCCGCCCTGGTATCGACAGCGGCAACGGCCAAGTCCGCCCCGGCCGCGAAACCGACCCCCGCCAAACCCGCCGCGGCCAAACCAGCTGCGGCCAAATCCGCGGCCGCAAAACCAGCGGCCAGCAAACCTGCCGCCGCCAAGGCCGCGCCCAAAGCCGCGGCTTCAAAGCCCGCCGCCGTCCCGAAGAAGGCCGCCCCGGCAGCTGGAAAGGCCGACAATCTGCGTCGCCTGATCGGTATCGGCCCGGTCAACGACAAACTGCTCAAGGGCCTTGGCGTCACGACCTACGCGCAGATCGCCGGCTGGACCGCGGCCGACGTCAAGCGCATCGAGGACACGCTGAATTTCGACGGCCGCATCGCTCGCGAAAAGTGGGTCGAGCAGGCCAAGCTGCTTGCCGCCGGCGACGAAAAGGAGTTCGCACGCCAATTCCCGAGCGCCGGGACCGCCAACAACAGCTGATCTGTCATCGGCAACATAAGCAGAAGGCGGCGCTCTCGGGCGCCGTCTTTGTTTTTGCATTCGCCACTGTCTTTGCGCCCTGCGACGCCGCTCCCTCGATTGCACGCCGCCCGGCCCCCATATAGAGCGGTTCTGGCGTCATCGACCGCAGTACCCGAGCCCCATGCCCCTGCCCTCTGCCATTTTCCGCAACGATGAAAGCGGCCGTCAGTTGGTCTTCGACCACCCGGCCGACATCATCATTGCCTATGATGCCAAGGATTTTCTGCCGGCGCTGGCGGCTGCGCAGGCGGCGAGCGATGCCGGCAAATGGCTGGCCGGCTATTTCTCCTACGAAGCGGGCTATCTGCTCGAACCGAAACTCGTGCCGCTGCTGCCTGAAGGCCGGCGCGCGCCATTGGTTTGTCTGGGTGTCTTCAATGCTCCGGCCGAAGAGGCCGTGCCGCGCAACGATGCGCCGGCCACCAATGGCCCCATCTTCGACGCCAGGGCCAGTTGGTCCGCTCAGGACTACGCCAAACGCTTCGCGCGCCTTCACGACCACATCCGCAAGGGCGATTGCTACCAAGGCAACCTGACCTTTCCGGTCCGTGCCCAATGGTCGGGCGATCCGGTTGCTGCCTTCGACGCACTGACAGGACGCCAGCCGGTCAAGTATGGCGCACTGATTTCGCTCGGCGATCCCATCATCTTATCGCGTTCGCCCGAGCTGTTCTTCGAGATCAATGCCTTAGGCATGATCGAAACCCATCCGATGAAGGGCACCGCACCGCGCGGCGCGACCAAGGCCGAGGACGCGCGGTTGAAGTCCTTCTTGCGCAGCGACGAAAAGAACCAGGCCGAGAACCGGATGATCGTCGATCTCCTGCGCAACGACATCTCCCTGATCAGCGAGATCGGCACGCTGGAAGTGCCGGAACTGTTCCGCATCGAGAGCTACCCGACCGTCCATCAGATGGTGAGCCGTGTGCGGGCGAAGCTTCTGCCTGATCTCGGCATCCGCCAAATCTTTGGCGCGCTGTTTCCCTGTGGCTCGATTACCGGCGCACCGAAAATCCGCGCCATGGAAATCCTGCACGAGCTGGAAGAGACACCGCGCGACGTCTATTGCGGCGCCATCGGCTGGATCGCGCCTGGCGGCATGATGCGCTTTTCGGTGGCGATCCGCACCATATCGCTCTTTTCCAGTGGCGAGGCCGTTTACAATGTCGGCGGCGGCGTCGTCTTCGATTCGACGGCGCAAGAGGAGTATCAGGAGTGTCTGCTGAAGGCGCGCTTCGCGACGGGGACACCGCCGATTTCGAGCTGATCGAGACGATGCGCTGGGAGCCCGGCCAGGGCTTTCTGCGCTTCGAACGCCATCTCGCGCGCCTTTACGGCTCGGCGGAAGAACTCGGCTTTGCCTGCGATCCGCAGCCGATCGGCGAGGTGCTGGCGAATACTATCGGGGCGCAGCAGACGGCGCTGCGCACCCGGCTCGCCCTGCAGCGCAATGGCGAAGTGACCGCCTCGGTCCAGCCCTATGAGCCGTTCGCCGCCGACAAGGTCTGGCGGCTGCGACTGGCGCGGGTGCGGCTCTCTTCCTCGGACGCGCTGCTGCGCCACAAGACCAGCCGGCGACAGATCTACACCCACGCCCGCTCCGAATATCTGATCACCCAGGCCGACGAAGTGTTGCTCGCAAATGAGCGCAGCGAAATCTGCGAAGGCACCATCACCAACGTCTTCGCCGATTTCGGTGATGGCATGCTGATGACACCCAGGCTCGACTGCGGCCTGCTGCCTGGCGTATTGCGCGCCGAGCTGCTGGACGAAGGCCGCGCCCAAGAGGCGATCTACAGCTATGACGAGTTGAAATCCGCCAAAACACTGTTCGTCGGCAATTCTCTGCGCGGCTTGATCCCGGCAACATTGGCCTGATACGAAGCGGCTGCGAGAATAACCGCCGGCATTGGACACTTTCTAGCGAAGCATGAATTCTCGTCAGCCCACGCACACGCCCTATGATGGCTCCTCAAAGCTCTTCACCATCGGGCTGAAGCCGCTCGAACTCGACAAGTGGATCGAGGTCGACCGGTATCTCTTCGACCATCTCGCCGAAAAGCGCCGGCTGTATGCCGAAATTCCCGACAAGGTGTTTGTCGAGGAAGACGGCACGCGCGACGCCCAGCGCGAAGTGCGCGGCCTCCTCGAAGCACATCTGCTGTCGAGATTTCCCGGGATGTACCGGCGCACCAATGCCGGGGTTGAGGTCATTGGCGCCAAAGCCGACTCTGACGCCACCTTCCCCGATGCCCCGCTGGTCGCAGCGTCGCTGCTCGTCCAGGAAGACCTGATCCTGATGCGCCGTGACGACACCGGCTGGCGGCTCGCCGCCGGCTCGCTGTGTTTCCCGTCATCCTGGTCGCTGGTCGAGAAATTCGGCCGGCCGCTGCAGCAGATCCACGCACCGGTGCCGGGCTTCGGTCCGGGCACCAGGCCGGCCGAGCTCATCAACCGCATGTTCGACGGCCTGCAGGGTCAGGCTGTCGAACGCTTCAACTGGTCGATCCAGGCCGACGACGCGCTCTATCATCCGCTCTCCAATGTCGAGCGCATCGACCGTGCCACCAGGCGCCCCTCGCGATTTCCCGACGGCGACGTAAACGCCCACGCCTTCATCCGCGTCGAGCGCCAGACGCTGCGCAAACTGTCCGTCTCGCGCGACATCCTGTTCACCATCCGCATCCATCTCGACCCGTTGAAAGTGCTGGCGCGGCATCCCGACCGGGCAACGCTTGCCGCCTCTTTCGCGGCGCAATTGCAGGCGCTGGATGAGGCTCAACTCGACTACAAGGGGATGACATCAGACCGTGACCGGCTGGTGCAACGCCTGCAAACCATGGCTCAGGAGTGACGATGGTCCGACATGTTCTGAAGCTAGCCGTCCTGCTCGGTGCATTCCTGGCGTTGCCGGCAACAGCGCATGCGGAACCGGTGACCTATGCGGGGAAGCTCGGCAACATCGACATCGTCGTCGAGTTTACCGGTGATCCGGCGACGGCTGGAGAGGCACTGGCGGCGCGCTATTTCTACCGTTCCAAGGGCGTCGATATTCCTCTGCAGGCGAAGTCGAGCAAGGGCGCCACCTTTCAATTGGCCGAGGAAGAAGCCTGCGATGCCAAGAAGTGCGGCGACGGCCAGGCTCCACCCATCGGCGCCGTCTGGCGGTTGAGTTCCGCCGACAAGGGCAAGACGCTGGAAGGCACCTGGACGGCCAAAAAGACCCTGCCGCTGAAGCTGACAAGGATCGCCAGCCGTGCCCAGACGGAGACGCCGGCGACGACGCCACGCGATCTCTATGATTTCACCGACATGACATTCTCGGGCGACGATGCGCCGATCACCATGGCGGCATCGCCCTACGACTATCTCAAGCTGGATTTCGCGCCCAAGGCAGACGCCAAGGAAGGTTGGCCGGATGCAGCCTACAACTATGTCACCGATCCGCGCACCAAATTCGCCAGGCCGCGCATCGTCGATCTCGCCGGCAGTGCGCCGATCGAAGCCGCCAATGCCTTGCTGCAGAACCGCCATTGGCATGACAGCCTCAGCGCCTTGACGTGCGCGGCGCTGCAATATGCCGGTTTCCACGACGGGCCGCCGATGGAGGGCATGGACGACGATTCGCTTGGCGGCTATGAAGACACGACGTCCAAAGTTACGTCATTGACGCCGAAGCTGATGAGCTGGTCGGAATCCGGCAGCCTCTATTGCGGCGGTGCGCATCCGAACAACTATTCCGACGCCTATGTCATGGACGTGCGCCGTGGCGCCTTGCTTACCCTTCAGGACATGTTTTCCGATACGGGCGACGGCAAGCCAGGCCCCTCGCTGGCCGCCTTCGTCAGGGAAAACCGCAAGAAGCCAAGCGACCAGACCGAGGTGGATTACGAGGCCGAATGCGGCATCGACGATTTGATCAGCGACTATCTCGGCGCCAGCCTGAAGCGCGATGGCGACAGGCAGGTTCTGGTCTTCGGGCTGCAAGGTTTGCCCAACGTCATCCAGGCTTGCGGCGACGATCTCGTTGAAATGCCGGTCTCCGAAGCACAAGCGCTGTTCACACCGGAATTCGCGAAACTGCTCGAACCGTAGGCGCATCTGCGCCGTCGGGAACTAACCTTATCCCTGCTTTTCGCTTTATTGTGACAATGATCTATGGTTTGTCGCGCGGCGGTCGAACGGCCGTTTTGGCGCGTTGCTTGAAGGAGTGCTCGATAAAATGGCGAATGAAAACTGGCCCGTTTACGGTGAAATCACCGGCCCTGTCGTGATGATCGGCTTTGGTTCGATCGGACGGGGAACGCTGCCTCTGATCGAGCGCCATTTCAAATTCGACAAGTCTCGCATGACGGTCATCGACCCGCTCGACACCGACCGCAAGCTGCTCGACGAGCGCGGCATCGCCTTCGTGCAGGAGCACGTGACCGAGAAGAACTACAAGAAACTGCTGACGCCGCTTTTGACCAATGGTGGCGGCCAGGGCTTTTGCATCAATCTGTCGGTCGATACCGGCTCGGTCGACCTGATGCGGCTCTGCCGCAAGCTCGGCGTGCTCTACATCGACACCGTCGTCGAGCCGTGGCTCGGCTTCTATTTCGACGCCAAGGCCGGCAATGCCAGCCGCACCAACTACGCGCTGCGCGAAGCCTTGATCAAGGAGAAGCACGACAAGCCCGGCGGCGCTACCGCGGTTTCGACCTGTGGCGCTAATCCGGGCATGGTCTCGTGGTTCGTCAAGCAGGCGCTGCTGAACCTTGCCGGCGACCTCGGCCTCGAGTTTTCCGAACCCGCGCAGGACGACCGTGACGGCTGGGCGAAGCTGATGAAGAAGGCCGGCGTCAAGGGCATCCACATCGCCGAGCGCGACACCCAGCGCACCAAGAAGCCGAAGCCGATGAACGTGTTCTGGAACACCTGGTCGGTCGAAGGTTTCATCTCGGAAGGGCTGCAGCCGGCCGAGCTCGGCTGGGGCACGCATGAGAGATGGATGCCGAAGAACGGCAAGGAGCACAAGCATGGCTCCAAGGCTGCGATCTATCTCGAACAGCCCGGCGCCAACACCCGCGTGCGCTCCTGGTGCCCGACGCCGGGCGCGCAATACGGTTTCCTGGTGACGCACAATGAGGCGATCTCGATCGCCGACTTCTTCACCGTGCGCGGTAAGAAGGGCAAGGTCCAATACCGCCCGACCTGCCATTATGCCTATCACCCCTGCAACGACGCCGTGCTGTCGCTGCACGAAATGTTCGGCGCCGCCGGCAAGGCGCAACCCGTGCACCATGTGCTGGACGAAAACGAGCTGGTCGACGGCGTCGACGAGCTTGGCGTGCTGCTCTACGGCCATGCCAAGAACGCCTACTGGTACGGTTCGCAGCTGTCGCTGGCCGAAGCCCGCAAGCTGGCGCCCTACCAGAACGCTACCGGCATGCAGGTCACCTCGGCCGTGCTCGCCGGCATGGTCTGGGCGCTGGAAAACCCGGAAGCCGGCATCGTCGAGGCCGACGAGATGGACTACAAGCGCTGCCTGGAAGTGCAGTCCCAGTATCTCGGACCGGTCAAGGGCTACTACACCGACTGGACGCCGCTCGATAACCGTCCGGGCCTGTTTCCCGAGGACCTCGACAAAAGCGACCCGTGGCAATTCCGCAACATCCTCGTTCGATAGCGGTTCCATACCCCTGCCCCACTGCCTTGCAATCGCCCGGAAATCGGGCGATTGAAGGGATGCGGACGAGAGCAGTGTGCATCCGTTTGGACGCACGAGGGACGGCTCTGGAAACTTGAGGCCACGCACATCGGTTCCCCAAACGTCGTTTGGCGATTGGGCCGATGCGCCAGGAGAGGATTTGATATGACGATTGCGCGCAAAATTCTTTCTGCGGGCGCGGCGGGCGTTCTTGCGACGATGCTTGCCGCCTGCACCACCGGCGGTTCCGACGGGCCACCGATCTCATCGCAGGCGCGAGGCGTCGAAGGCTCCTGGCTGAACGCCGAGGGCAAGGCGGTCTCGACATTGAACGGCGGCGTCTTCACCACCGTTTCGGCGGAGACCGGTGAGAAATTCGCTGACGGCAGCTACACCAAGACCGGCGCCACCTCGGTCGAGATCAACGGAACCTCGCTGATCCGGCAGCAGCCAATCGCTTTCAACTGCCTGCTGGTGTCCATAAACCAGCTGAATTGCACCAGCTCCGCCGGGCAGAACTTCGTGCTGACCAGGCGCGGCTGAACCTTTCCCATGCGGCTTTGCGGATGGCGGCGGCGCGATGCCGCCGCCTTTTTTATGCCGGCAAACCGATGCCGGTTATCCGCCCTGATTCTTCTTGCATCGCCACAACCGCGATGTGAACATACCCGAAATGCTGGCTGTTATCCTGCAGTCGGGCAAGAGCGTTAAACGCCTTTGATCATATCCGGGAGACGAAGATGAAGAAGCTCGCCGCCATTGCCGCCCTCTCTGCCTCGACACTCGGCCTGTCGGCCGCACCATCCTTTGCCGACTACACGTTGAACATCCTGCATTTCAACGATTGGCACAGCCGCATCGAAGGCAACAACAAATACGAGTCAACCTGCTCGGCCGAGGAAGAGACCAAGGGTGAGTGCATCGGCGGCGCCGGCCGGCTGGTCACCGCGATCGCACAGGAGCGCAAGAAGCTCGAAGGCCAGAACGTGCTGCTGCTCAATGCCGGCGACAGCTTTCAGGGATCGCTGTTCTACATCACCTACAAGGGCACGGCGGAGGAGGAATTCCTCAATCAGATCAAGCCCGACGCGGTGACGCTCGGCAACCACGAATTCGACGATGGCGAGAGCGCGCTGGTGCCTTATCTCGACAAGGCGAAGTTCCCGATCGTCAGCGCCAATGTCGTGCCCAACGACAAGTCCGGCGCCGCAGGCAAGATCAAGCCGTCGATTGTGCTTGAGGTCGGCGGCCAGAAGATCGGCATTGTCGGCGCCGTGACCAACGACACGCCGGAACTCGCCTCTCCCGGCCCCAACATCACCATCGCCGACGACGTCAAGTCGATCACCGCCGAGGTCGAGAAGCTGAAGGCGCAAGGCGTCAACAAGATCATTGCCGTCACCCATATCGGCTACAGGCGCGAGCGCGATGTCATCGCCAAGATCCCGGGCATCGATGTGGTGGTCGGCGGCCACAGCCATTCGCTTCTGTCCAACACCGACCCGAAGGCTGAAGGCCCCTACCCGACGATGGTCGACAACCCCGACGGCTCCAAGGTGCCTGTGGTGCAGGCCGCGTCCTATTCGAAATATCTCGGCGAATTCAAGGTCGTGTTCGACGACAATGGCAACGTCAAGGAAGCCAGCGGCGACCCGATCTTCCTCGACAAGTCGATCACTCCCGATCCGGCCGTTCTTGCCCGCATCAAGGAGCTTGGCGCGCCGATCGAGGCGCTGAAGAACAAGGAAGTGGCCGAGACCACCGAGGCCATCGACGGCAGCCGCGAAAGCTGCCGCACCAAGGAATGCGCGATGGGCAACCTCGTCTCCGACGCCATCCTCGACCGCGTCAAGGGACAGGGCGTCGAGATCGTCGTCTCGAATGGCGGCGGCCTGCGTGCTTCGATCGACAAGGGCACCGTCACCATGGGCGAGGTGCTGACCGTGCTGCCGTTCCAGAACACGCTGGCGACCTTCCAGATTTCCGGAAAGGATCTGGTTGCCGGGCTGGAAAACGGCGTCAGCCAGGTCGAGGACGGCGGCGGCCGCTTCCCGCAGGTGGCAGGTCTCAAATACTCCTTCGACAAGTCGGTCGCGCCCAATGCCGGCCGAGTCAAGTCGGTCGAGGTGATGCAGAACGGTGCCTGGGCGCCGATCAATCCGGACAAGGACTATCTGGTCGCCACCAACAATTACGTCCGCCAGGGCGGCGACGGCTACAAGGTCTTCGCCGAGAAGGCCAAGAACGCCTATGATTACGGCCCGGGCCTCGAACAGGTGGTCGCCGACTATCTCGCCGCGCACCGGCCCTATACGCCCAAGCTCGACGGCCGCATCACCGAGGTTACCGCAACCGTAGCGGCTGCCCCGGCCGCCGAGCCGGCAAAACCAGCCGAACCGGCACCTGCTCCAGCGGAACCGGCAAAACCGGCCGAGGCTGCACCGGCGGAGCCGGCGATGCCCGCATTGCCGGCAGGCTCCGGCGACATCACCACCACGCCGCCGACTGTCCCGGCGGAAACCGCCCCGGCAACGCCGGCTCCGGCCGAACCGGCAAAACCGGCCGAAGCCGCACCTGCTCCGGCAAAGCCGGCTGACGCCGCCCCGGCCGAAGCCAGCCATGTCATCGTCGCCGGCGATACCTATTGGGATCTCGCCAAGAAGGCCTACGGCGACGGCGCCAAGTGGAAGGTGATCTCCGAGGCCAACAAAGGCTACGAACCACGCCGGCTTCCTGTCGGCGCGACCTTGACCATTCCGGCGAAGTAACCTCGCTTCGCACTTGCGACCAGCAAAACCCGTCCGGGTAACCGGCGGGGTTTTTGGCTTTCAAGGTAAGGTGCGGCCAGACACAGCATTGAAAACTCGCGCCGCATCGCTAGTTTCGCCCGACATCGTCGGTTTTCGCGGTGTCGGGAGACCTTCATGACGCTTTCCACGCCTGTCGACCCCAAAGCCGCGAAAGCGCTCGACCCGCTACCGGCCGGACATCCGCCGGTAAAGGCAGGCAAGATCGGCGTCATGCTGGTCAATCTCGGCACGCCCGACGGTACCGATTTCAAGCCGATGTGGCGCTATCTCCGCGAATTCCTGTCCGATCCGCGCGTCATCGAACTCAACAAGGCGATCTGGTATCCGATCCTCTACGGCTTGGTACTGACCACCAGACCGAAGAAGTCCGGCGCCAATTACGCCAGGATATGGAACCGCGAGAGGAACGAGTCGCCGCTGCGCACCTACACCCGCGCGCAGGGCGAAAAGCTGGCCGCAGCGCTCATCGACCTACCCGATGTCGTGGTCGACTGGGCGATGCGCTACGGCAACCCCTCGACCGCGAGCGTCGCTCAAAGGCTGGTCGAGCAAGGCTGCGACCGCATCCTGTCGTTCCCACTCTACCCGCAATACTCCGCGACCACCACCGCGACCGCCAACGACCAGCTGTTTCGCGCCTTGATGAAGATGCGCCGCGCGCCTGCCGTGCGCAGTGTTCCGCCCTACTATGACGAGCCGGTCTACATCGAGGCGCTCGCCCATTCGATCGAACGGCATCTGGCAACGCTAGACTTCGAGCCCGAGGTGGTCATCACCTCCTATCACGGCATCCCGAAGCCCTATTTCGAGAAGGGCGATCCCTATCACTGCCACTGCCAGAAGACGACACGGCTGTTGCGTGAACGACTGGGGTGGGATGAAAAGAAGCTGATCATCACCTTCCAGTCGCGCTTCGG
The DNA here is from genome assembly GCF_040321145.1 of Mesorhizobium sp. M0514. Taxonomy (NCBI): domain Bacteria; kingdom Pseudomonadati; phylum Pseudomonadota; class Alphaproteobacteria; order Hyphomicrobiales; family Phyllobacteriaceae; genus Mesorhizobium; species Mesorhizobium sp. M0514. Next base: position 25,674 of record NZ_JAMYQZ010000016.1, on the reverse strand, counting down.
CGCCCAGGAATGGCTGCAGCCCTACACCGACAAGACGGTCGAGAAACTGGCGAAGGACGGCGTGAAATCGATCGCCATCGTCAACCCAGGCTTTTCCGTCGACTGCATCGAGACGCTGGACGAAATCGGCCGCGAGGCGGCCGAGACCTTCCATCACGCCGGCGGCGAGAAATTCGCCCACATCCCGTGCCTCAACGACAGTGCAGAAGGCATGGCGGTGATCGAGGCGATGGTGCGGCGCGAGCTGTCGGGCTGGGTCTGAGGCCGCCACGTTGCGGCGATCGATCGCCGCAGTTGCGCTATTCCATGCACCAATAATCAACGATCACCTGATTGTAACATTATTGAAACACACCTAAGTGTTTGGTGAAGTCGGTTGCATGGAATCAACGCCATGGCCGGCATCTGAGGGAGATTCAAATGGACTTCAGTGGTTTCGGTATTGCGATTGGTGCGCTTGCCTTTCTGGTATTGGTGCTTCTTATCAAAGGCATCCGGACAATCCCGCAAGGCTATAATTATACGGTGGAGCGCTTTGGCCGTTACACCAAAACACTAAGCCCCGGCCTCAACCTCATCGTGCCGTTCGTCGACCGCATCGGCGCCAAGATGAACATGATGGAGCAGGTGCTCGACGTTCCGAGCCAGGAAATCATCACGCGCGACAACGCCATTGTCGGCGTCGACGGCATCGCCTTCTACCAGATCCTCAATGCGGCGCAGGCCGCCTACCAAGTCGCCGGCCTGGAGAACGCCATTCTCAATTTGACGATGACCAACATCCGTACCGTCATGGGCTCGATGGACCTCGACGAATTGCTGTCGAACCGCGACGCCATCAACGAGCGCCTGCTGCGCGTCGTCGACGAAGCGGCGCATCCGTGGGGCATCAAGATCACCCGCGTCGAGATCAAGGATATCAATCCGCCGGCCAACCTCATCGAATCGATGGGTCGTCAGATGACGGCCGAACGTAACAAGCGTGCGCAGATCCTCGCCGCCGAAGGCCTCAAGCAGTCGCAGATCCTCGAGGCCGAAGGCCGCAAGGAAGCCGCCTTCCGCGACGCCGAGGCACGCGAACGCTCGGCCGAGGCCGAAGCGCGAGCCACCCAGGTTGTATCGGAAGCCATCTCCAAGGGCGACGTGCAGGCACTCAACTACTTCGTGGCGCTCAAATACACCGAAGCGATGGGCAAGATCGGTACCGCCAACAACAGCAAGGTCGTGCTGATGCCGATGGAAGCCTCGGCGCTGATCGGCACGCTCGGCGGCATAAGCGAGATCGCCAGGGAGGTGTTCCGCAGCGAAGGCACCGCCGGCGCCGCCAGGCAGGCAGGCCGCCCTCCGGTGGTTCGCCCGAATGAGAACTGAGACCTGACGAGAACTGAGGTCGCGAGCATGATCCCGAAAAGTGGGAACCGGTTTTCGGAAAAGATCATGCTCCACAGGAAGTAGGAGCGCACGCCCATGTTTGACCGCATCATTTCCGAACTTGGTCCGTGGAACTGGATGGTTCTGGGCTTCGTCCTCCTGGTGATGGAGGTCATCGCGCCAGGAATATTCATGCTGTGGATCGGCATCGCCGCATTGGTAATCGGTGTGATTTCCCTGCTCATCTGGGACGCAAGCTTCTGGGCCTGGGAAGTCCAGGTCCTCGCCTTCTTGGCGCTGTCGCTGGTCTCGGCCTTCGTCGGCAAGAAACTAGTCGGCGGGCGTAATGTCCCGAGTGATCAGCCGCTGCTCAACCGGCGCGGCGCGCAGTTGGTCGGCAGGATGGCAACGCTGGCCGAGCCGATCAAGGACGGTCGCGGCCGCATCAAGCTCGGCGACACGCTGTGGCGCGTCTCCGGTCCCGACCTGCCGGCCGGCACGCAGGTGCGCGTCGTCAGTTCGGCCGACACCGATCTGGAACTGACCGTCGAGGCCGTCTGACATTTCGAAAGCGCATGGCGCTTTCGATCCGGAAAATCAGGGCGCGTCGCGTAGGGCTTCCCGAACGCGACGCGTCCTTTGATTTTTTCAGGCGGCGCCGATGCGCAGCAGGTCGTGCAGATGAACCAGTCCCACGAGCCGCCTGCCTTCGACCACCATCAGGCTCGTAATGGCCGAATTGTTGATAATCTGCAGCGCCGTCGCCACCAGCGTGTCCGGTGTGGCCGTCTTCGGCTTTTTCGTCATCACCTGATCGACGCTCATTTCCATGAGATTGCTGCCGATGTGACGCCTGATGTCGCCATCGGTGATGATGCCCACCAACGCGCCATCCGCCGTCGCGATCGCCACGCAGCCGAAGCCCTTGTTCGACAATTCGAGGATCGCCTCGCGCATGCCCGTGCCGGAAGCCACCAGCGGCAGCCTTTCGCCGACATGCATGATCTCGTGGATCTGCGTGAGATTGGCGCCGAGCTGGCCGCCGGGGTGGAACGTGCGGAAATGGTCGGGCGTGAAGCCGCGCGCTTCGAGCAGCGCGATAGCCAGCGCATCGCCGACCACCAGTTGCAGCAGGGTCGATGTCGTCGGCGCCAGACCGTGCGGGCAGGCTTCCGGCGCGGACGGCAGGAGCACCACCACGTCGGCCGCGCGCGCCAGCGCCGAGGCCGCGCCCGCGGTAATCGCAATCAGCGGGATCGAGAAGCGCCTGGAATAGGCGACGATGCCCATCAATTCTTTGCTCTCGCCGGACCATGACATGGCGATGATGGCATCGTCTCTGGCGATCATGCCAAGGTCGCCATGATTGGCCTCCGCCGGATGGACGAAGAAGGCAGGCGTGCCGGTCGAAGCCAGACTAGCCGCGATCTTAGTGCCGATATGGCCGCTTTTGCCGACGCCGGTGACTATGACGCGGCCATTGATGCGCGACACCATGTCGACGGCGCGGGCGAAAGGTTCGGCCAGTTCGTTCTCCAGCGCGGCGGCCAATGCCGCCACGCCGGCCTGTTCCGTGGCTACCGTTCTCAGCGCCGAGGCGACCGAAGCCTCCAAAGGCTTCTTTTCTGGGGATCCCGCATGCATGGCTGATGCGATTAGCGCTTTGCCGTTCGCCTGTCCAACAGAATTGCCGTCCAGCCATGTCGTACAGGCACACCTTCAACCCTCCGTTAACCATCCCCGTTTACGGTTCGGTAAGTATGGCGCGCTTGCGCCGCGCAAGCAGTGGTGACGATGTCGCGGGCCCAGCCTCAAGAGAAAAAAGGTCGAACGGGCAGAGCCTTTTGCGCTCTGCTTCTGGCGACGAGCGTGCTCGCTTTGCTGCGGCCAACTGCGCTTCATGCCCAGGAGACGGAGCTGCGCGGTGAAGTTTCGGAATCGGCGATCCTGTCCGACCAGCAGCGCCGGGCCAGGCAATTGAGCAAGGCCAACACGCAGGTCAAGCCCGCCCCTGCCGATACCGCCCCCACGGGAAACACGCCAACCGCCTATGTGCCAGCCAGCGATGGCGCCTTGCCTGACGACACCGACCCGTCACAGGCCGGCGCAAACAGCATTTTCGACCCGCCGGCGACCATCGACGATTCGTTCGCCGACAAGCCGCCTACCGTCCAGCCACGCCGGCCGTCGACGGCAAAACAACGCGCCTCCGCGGATGCAGACAAGGCCAAGGACAAAACCAAGGCTGCCGACAAGAAGAAGCCTGGCAAAGCCACGGACCAGACCACCACCGGAACGACTCCGGACGGCACTGCGGCAGACGACGCCGATCAGGACACAGCCAACCGCCGTGTCCTCACCGTCGACAGCGTCGACCGGGAGAAGCTCGACCCTGGCGCCGAGCGCACCGACGCCATCGAGGGCCAGAAGAAGAAGCTCGAGGACGACCCGTACGCGGCAACCGGCATCAAGGTCGGCTCGTTCCTGCTGCGGCCGACGCTCGAGCAGGGCGTTGCCGTCACGTCGAACGCCGATTCCAGCGCTGGCGGCAAGTCGGCGGTGCTGTCCGAAACGGCGCTGCGTTTTTCCGCCGCCTCCGATTGGCGCGAGAATTCGGCGGTCATCGACGGCTACGGCAATTTCCGCAACACCATTTCGGGCCAGAAGATCAATGAGGCACGCGGCCGTATCCAAGGCACGTACAATGTCGACCTCGACAATGAACTGCGTGCCATCGCCAAGCTCGGCTACGAGATTGCGCCGGAATCGGCCTCCGCGCCCGACGCCATTGCCGGCGTCAAATCGCAGCCGATCCGCCAGACGGTCGACGGCAGCCTCGGCGTCGAGAAGGACGTTGGCAAGATGCGCTTTGCGCTGACCGGCGCAGTCACCCACGACATCTATGGCGATGCCGAACTTACCGATGGCACCTCGCTGTCGCAGAAGGACCAGGACAACACGCTCTATACCGCAACGTTGCGGACCGGCTATGAAATTTCCCCGGCTCTGACGCCCTTTGCCGAGATTGAGCTCGGCCGCCGGGTATATGACCAACGGATCGACAACAAGGGCTTCGAGCGCTCTTCGACCCGGCTTGGCGCACGCGCCGGTATCGAAGTCGACATGGGCGAGAAGCTCAAAGGTGAGTTCTCGGCCGGCTGGCTGCGGGAAGCGATCGACGACAAGAACCTGGAGGCGATTTCGGGAGCCACCATCAATGCCGACCTCAAATGGTCGCCCGAGCGCGGCACCATCATCGGCCTCACCGGGCGAACCACGGTCGAAGGCACAACGAATGCCGGTGAGAGCGGCGACATCCTCTATTCCGGCCGCCTCACCGGCGAGCGGCAGATCCGCGCCGACCTGACCGGCAACGCAGCCCTTGGGCTCGACTGGCGCAATTACACCGGCTCCGACGGCCATGACATGACACTGAGTGCAGAGGCCGGGCTGACCTGGTGGCTGAACCGTTACGTCGGTCTCACCAGCCGCGCCCGCACCGAAAAGCTGACCAGCAATCTGCCCGGGCGCAACTACACCGCCAACAGCATCTATTTGGGGCTGAAGCTGCAGCGGTAGCTAAAAAGCAGCGCCGCGACGCTCGGACGGCTTCATCTCATCGAGCAGCGTGCGGATGACGCCGGCCATGTTCTCGTTCATGTCGCTGCGCCACAGCGCGAAGGCGACATTGGCCTCGACGAACCCTTCCGGCGAGCCGCAATCGAAGGTGCGGCCCTGAAAGTGGTAGCCAAAGAAGGGCTGCTGCTTTTCCAGCTTCAGCATCGCGTCGGTGAGCTGGATCTCGTTGCCGGCGCCCTTTTCCTGGCTTTCCAGGATCTTGAAAATCTCGGGCTGCAGGATGTAGCGGCCGTTGATGTAGAGATTGGACGGTGCGGTGCCGGTCTTCGGCTTTTCGACCATCTCGGTGATGCGGAAGCCGTGATGCGTGTCCTCGCCCCGGCCGACAATGCCATATTTGTGGGTCTCGGCCGGATCGCATTCCTGCACGGCGATGATGTTGTTGCCCGTCTCCTCGTAGAGCTCGACCATGGCCTTCGTGCAGCTCTTCTCCGACTGCATGATCATGTCGGGCAGCAACAGCGCGAAGGGTTCGTCGCCGACCAGTTCACGGGCGCACCAGACGGCATGGCCAAGCCCCATCGGCACCTGCTGGCGGGTGAAGGAGGTCTGCCCAGGCGCCGGCTGCAGCCGCTGCAGGCGGGCCAACTGCTCGTCCTTGCCGCGCTGTGCCAGCGTATCATAGAGCTCGAACTGGATATCGAAATGGTCTTCTATGACCGCCTTGTTGCGGCCGGTGACAAAGATGAAATGTTCGATGCCGGCCTCGCGCGCCTCATCGACGACATACTGGATGACGGGCCGGTCGACGACGGTCAGCATCTCCTTGGGGATGGCCTTTGTGGCCGGGAGAAACCGTGTGCCGAGACCGGCGACCGGGAAAACTGCCTTGCGAACTCGCTTCATGCGTCAATTATCCGTTTGAGGGCGTGCCCGGCAATCCCGCCTCGCGACATTTTCGCGCCGGAATTGTGGATTATCGGGCCATTGAGGGAAACATCAACCGGTAAAGCATCCAGGTGTCTTTTCGTTCCAGGCGCCGCCTATGGTAAACCAATTGCTAACCCGGTTCGGCGATGAATGGTCTTTCCTGAGATAAAGAAAGGGGAAAATATGTCCGTTCGCAGTGCCGCAAAACTCTTTACCAGCGTGCTGACGGCGGCCAGCCTCTCGCTCGCCTTGCTGATGCCGGCCGGACCGGCCTTCGCCGATGCCGGGTTTCGGCAATGGGTCGCCGGCTTCCGCGCCACCGCCGTGGCGGGCGGCGTTTCCGGCGCGGTCTACGACCGGGCGTTCCGGGGCATCAATGAACCCGACCCGGTGGTGCTGGAAAAGGCACGCACCCAGCCCGAATTCACCGCACCTGCCTGGGACTATTTCGACAACCGCGTCCACGACCAGTCCGTTGCCGTCGGCCAGCAGATGGCCAGGAAATGGAAGCCGTGGCTGGAACGGATCGAGGCGAGGTTCGGCGTCGACCGCTACATCCTGCTCGCCATCTGGTCGATGGAATCGAATTATGGCGAGATCCTCAAGCGCGACGACATCATGCGCAATGTCATCCGCTCGCTGGCAACCCTCGCCTATGGCGACCCGAAGCGTTCGAAATTCGCCCGCACCCAATTGGTCGCCGCGCTGAAAATCCTGCAGACCGGCGACATCGACGAAAGCCACCTGATGGGCTCCTGGGCCGGCGCCATGGGCCAGACCCAGTTCATCCCGACCAGCTACCAGCATTATGCCGTCGACATGGACGGCAACGGCAAGCGCGACATCTGGAATTCGATCCCCGATGCGTTGGCGACATCAGCCAATCTGCTGAAGAAGAATGGCTGGCAGGGCGGCAAGACCTGGGGCTACGAGGTCACCATTCCGGCGGGCAAACTGCCGGCCGGCTCGAAGACATTGGCGCAGTGGCAGGCGCTCGGCGTCGCCAGGGCCAATGGCAAGCCGTTCAAGAACGCAACCGACAAGGCGACGCTGAAAGTGCCGGACGGCCGCGGCGGACCGGCCTTCCTGATGATCAAGAACTTCTCCGTCATCAAGGCCTACAACAACGCCGACAAATATGCCCTGGCCGTCGGCCTTCTTGCCGACGAAATCGCCGGCTCTAATGGTCTGGTGCAGGACTGGAAGCGGCCCTTCACCAAACTGTCCTTCGAGGAAAGGCAGGAGTTGCAGAAGCGGCTTTCGCAGCACGGACTTTACGACGGCAAGTTCGACGGCAAGATCGGTGACGGCACGAAAACCGCCATCATGACCTATCAGGCAACGGTCGGCTTGACCCAGGACGGGTATCCGAGCATGGAAGTGCTCAAATGGCTCAGAAAGAAATAGAGCCGGCGACGGCAGCGCGCATCTGTGACGCGCAGGGGATGCCGTAGCATCGGTCTGTGCATGATCCCCTGCGAGGGCCATGCACCAAGGGATGGAGAGGGTGCTTGGTTTCGGCAACGCGTATCCGTGTGATCGTTTTCCGCTTGCCGATCCTCGTTCTGGCCATCGTTGTCCTGGCGACGGGACTCGCCGGCACTTTCCACACACCGGCTTTGGCGCAGGAACAACCGCAGAACCGCGGCTGGTCGCTGCGCGACCTTCTGTTCCCGCGCCGCAGCGAACGCATCGAGCCGCCGCTCGACGTCCGCAAGGCAAAGCCGAAGGTCAAGAAGAAGCCCCGTGCACCCGTTGAACCTTCCGCTCCGATTGTCGAGAAGACACCGGATGCCCGCGTCGTTCTGGTGATCGGCGATTTCATGGCCAACGGCCTGGCCGAAGGCCTCGAAACAGCCTTTGCCGACAATGCCAACGTCAGGATCGTCGAGCGCGCCAACGGTTCTTCGGGTTTCGTGCGCGATGATGTCTACAACTGGCCCGAACAGGTCAAATCGCTGGTCGAGACCGAGAAGCCCGCCGCCGTGGTCGTCATGCTGGGCTCCAACGACCGCCAGCAGATGCGCGTCAACGATGTGCGCGAGCAGCCGCGCTCCGAGAACTGGACCAAGGAATACGAACGCCGGACCGAAGCCTTGGGAAAGGCACTGGCGGCGACCAAGGTGCCTTATCTGTGGGTCGGCATGCCAGCCTTCAAGACGCCGAAGATGACCTCCGACATGCTGGCATTCAACGACATCTACCACTCGGCTGCCGAGAAGAACGGCGGCGAATTCGTCGATGTCTGGGATGGGTTCGTCGACGAGAACGGCGCCTTTGTCTCGACCGGCCCCGACATTAACGGCCAGGCCGTGCGGCTGCGCTCCGACGACGGCATCAACGTCTCGAAAGCCGGCAAGCGAAAGCTCGCCTTCTACACCGAAAAGCCGCTGGCCAAGATCCTCGGCCTGGCAGCGCCGGGAAGCGTGGTGACGGCTGCCGCACCGGCCGGCGCCCCGGTCGAGGCGCCGTCGCTGCCCGCCGCCCCGATCGTGGTCGACCGCACCGTTCCAATGCTGCTCAACGATCCGGCGCTCGACGGCGGGACCGAGCTTCTCGGTGCGGCGGCGGCGCCGAAAGCCAATCCGGATCTGCCCGGCGAAAAACTAATCCTCGAAGGCAAGGCGCCCGAGGCCTCGCCCGGTCGCGCCGACGACTTCTCCTGGCCGCCCAAGGCCGCTGCCGCGACGGATACGACGACGGCGATCAACCGTTAACGGGGGAGTACCGTCGACCCCATCAGCGCTTCATCGATCGAGCGCGCGGCCTGGCGGCCTTCGCGGATCGCCCACACAACCAGCGACTGGCCGCGGCGCACATCACCTGCGGCGTAGAGCTTGTCGACGCTGGTCTTGTAGTCGCGATCGTTGGCTTCGACATTGCGGGAACGGCGGCTGTCGGTGGTGATTTTCATCTCACCGTCCAGCTCTTTCGCGACGCCGGCGGCAGCCGGTCCGGCAAAGCCGATGGCGATGAAGGCGAGGTCTGCACGGATGACGAATTCGGTGCCGGGGATAGGCTTGCGCTTCTCGTCGACTTCGCAGCATTTGACGCCGGTCAGCTGGCCGTCCTCGCCGATGAATTCGAGCGTCGCCACCTGGAATTCGCGCTCCGCACCTTCGGCCTGTGAGGACGAGGTGCGCATCTTGGTCGCCCAGTAAGGCCAGACCGAAAGCTTGTCTTCCTTCTCCGGCGGCTGCGGGCGGATGTCGAGCTGGGTGACGCGCACCGCGCCCTGGCGGAAGGCGGTGCCGACGCAGTCGGACGCGGTATCGCCGCCGCCGACGACGACGACATGCTGGCCGCCGGCGATGATCGGATGCGACGGCCAGGCCACCGACTGGATCGGCTCGCCGCCGACGCGACGGTTCTGCTGCACCAGATAGGGCATGGCGTCATAGACGCCGCCGAGATCGTCGCCCGGAATATTGGCCGGACGCGGCGATTCCGAACCGCCGCAATAGAGCACCGCATCGTATCCGGCGAGCAACTCTGCCACCGGCTTGTCGACGCCGACATTGACGCCGCAATGGAAGGTCACGCCCTCGCCCTGCATCTGCTCGATGCGGCGGTCGATATAGTGCTTCTCGATCTTGAAGTCGGGAATGCCGTAGCGCATCAGCCCGCCGGGACGGCTCTCACGCTCATAAACGCTGACCTCGTGGCCGGCGCGGCCAAGCTGCTGCGCCGCCGCCATCCCTGCCGGGCCGGAGCCGATGACAGCGACCCGCTTGCCCGTCTTCTTCTCTGGCGGATAAGGCCGGATATGGCCGGTTTCATAAGCCTTGTCGGCGATTGCCTGTTCGACAGTCTTGATGGCAACCGGAATGTCCTCGAGGTTCAGCGTGCAGGCTTCCTCGCAGGGCGCGGGGCAGATGCGGCCGGTGAACTCGGGGAAATTGTTGGTCGAATGCAGGTTGCGGATCGCATTGTCCCAGTCGCCATTGTAGACGAGGTCGTTCCAGTCCGGGATCTGGTTGTGGATCGGGCAACCGGTCGGCCCGTGGCAGAACGGGATGCCGCAATCCATGCAGCGCGCCGCCTGTTTCTCGACCTCCTTGTCCGACATCGGCAGCGTGAATTCACGAAAATGCCGGATGCGGTCGGAGGCCGGCTGGTACTTGTGCACCTGCCGGTCGATTTCGAGAAAGCCTGTTACCTTGCCCATAGTCCAGTTCCTGCTGTCCAGATGGTGCGGTTTTCGCACCCGTTAACCCCTTGAGGCAGCCGTGGCAACCTTGCATCCGAGGTCAAACTGTCGCTGAAAGTTCCGCCGGGAAGCCTGCGCCTCCCGGCAAGTCGAAAAACCTATTCCGCCGCCACGCCCATGCGCATGCGTTCCATCTCGATCAGCGCGCGGCGGTATTCGACCGGCATGATCTTGCGGAATTTCGGCCGGAAGGTCGTCCAGTCGTCGAGTATCTCGCGGCCGCGTACCGAACCGGTGAAATGGACGTGGTTCGAGATAAGCTGGTAAAGCCGTTCCTCGTCATGGGTGGTCATGTCGCCCGAGACGTCGACGCGACCCTTGTGGTCGAGGTCACCGCCATGATGCAGCAGCCTTTCCATCAGATCGTCTTCTTCCGGAACCGGCTCCAGCTCGACCATCGCCATGTTGCAGCGCGCGGCGAAATCGCCGGCCTCATCCAGAACATAGGCCACGCCGCCCGACATGCCGGCAGCGAAGTTGCGACCGGTCTGGCCGATGACGACGACGATGCCGCCGGTCATGTATTCGCAGCCATGATCGCCGACGCCTTCAACGACGGCGGCGACGCCCGAATTGCGCACCGCGAAGCGCTCGCCGGCGACACCTGCGAAATAGGCCTCGCCCTCGGTCGCGCCATAGAGGACGGTGTTGCCGACGATGATCGATTCCGCCGCGACGATCCTGGACTCCTCCGGCGGCCGGATGACGATGCGTCCGCCCGACAGGCCCTTGCCGACATAGTCGTTGGCCGCACCGACGAGATCGAACGAGATGCCGCGCGCCAGGAAGGCGCCGAACGACTGGCCGGCGGTGCCGGTCAGCTTCACCTGGATCGTGTCCTCGCGCAGGCCCTTGTGCCTGAAGCGCTTGGCGACTTCGCCCGACAGCATGGCGCCCGTGGAGCGATCGACATTGCGGATGTCGACCTCGATCTTGACCGGCTGCTTGCTTTCGAGCGCGGGCTTCGCCAGTTCGATCAGCTTGCGATCGAGTACATCGTCGATCGGGTGTTTCTGCCGTTCGGTCCAGTGCACCGCCTCATGCGGCGCGTCCGGCTTGAAGAACATCTTGCCGAAATCGAGCCCACGCGCCTTCCAATGCTGGATCATCTCGCGCTTCTCCAGCAGGTCGCTGTCGCCGATGATCTGGTCGATATGGGTGTAGCCCATCTCGGCCAGCAGCCCCCTCACCTCTTCCGCAACATAGAAGAAGAAGTTGACGACATGCTCGGGCGTGCCCTTGAAACGCTTGCGCAGAACCGGGTCCTGCGTCGCGACGCCGACCGGGCAGGTGTTCAAGTGGCACTTGCGCATCATGATGCAGCCGGCCGCGATCAGCGGCGCGGTCGAGAAGCCGAACTCGTCGGCACCGAGCAGCGCACCGATGATGACGTCGCGCCCCGTGCGCAAGCCACCATCGACCTGCAGTGCAACGCGCGAGCGCAGCCCGTTCAGCACCAGCGTCTGGTGCGTCTCGGCAAGGCCCATTTCCCATGGACTGCCGGCATGCTTGAGCGAGGTCAGCGGCGACGCGCCGGTGCCGCCATCATAGCCGGAGATGGTGATGTGGTCGGCGCGTGCCTTGGCGACGCCGGCCGCAACCGTACCGACACCGACTTCCGACACCAGCTTGACCGATACGTCGGCCGCCGGGTTGACGTTCTTCAGATCATAGATCAGCTGCGCCAGATCCTCGATCGAATAGATGTCGTGATGCGGCGGCGGCGAGATCAGGCCGACGCCAGGCGTCGAGTGCCGGACCTTGGCGATGGTGGCGTCGACCTTGTGGCCGGGCAGCTGGCCGCCCTCACCGGGCTTGGCGCCCTGCGCGACCTTGATCTGCATGACATCGGAATTGACGAGATACTCGGCGGTGACGCCAAACCGCCCCGAGGCGACCTGCTTGATCGCCGAACGTTCGGGATTCTTGCTGCCGCCGGGCAGCGGCAGATAGCGGTCGGCCTCTTCGCCGCCCTCGCCGGTGTTCGACTTGCCGCCGATCTGGTTCATGGCGCGCGCCAGCGTCGTGTGTGCCTCGCGCGAGATCGAGCCGAACGACATCGCCCCGGTCGAGAAGCGCTTGACGATATCGGCCGCCGACATCACGTCCTCTATCGCCACCTTCTTGCGGCCGGTCTCTTCCGCAAGCTTGATCCTGAACAGGCCGCGTATGGTCTGAGCACGGGCCGTCTCGCTGTCGATCTGCGCGGAATACTCCTTGAACGTCTCCCACGAGCCCTGACGCACGGCGTGCTGCAAGGTGGCGACGGCGTCGGGCGACCACATATGGGCTTCGCCGCGCATGCGGTACATGTACTCGCCGCCGACCTCGAGGCTGTTGCGCAGCACCGGATCGTTGCCGAAACCGTCGGTGTGGCGGCTGAGCGTCTCGGCCGCGACCTCGTCCAGGCCGACACCTTCGATCAGCGTCGCTGTGCCGGTGAAGTACTTCTCGACGAAATCCGACTTCAGCCCGATGGCGTCGAATATCTGCGCGCCGCAATAGGACTGATAGGTGGAGATGCCCATCTTCGACATCACCTTGAGGATGCCCTTGCCGATCGACTTGATGTAGCGCGAGACCACCTCGTAGGCGTCAACCTCAGCCGGCAGTTCGCCACGCTTGTGCATGTCGAGCAGCGTATCGAAGGCAAGGTAGGGGTTGATCGCCTCGGCGCCGTAGCCGGCGAGACAGCAGAAATGATGCACTTCGCGTGGCTCGCCGGATTCCACGACCAGGCCGACCGCGGTGCGCAGACCCTTGCGGATCAGATGGTGGTGCACGGCAGCCGTCGCCAGCAGTGCCGGAATGGCGATACGGTCGGGACCGACCTGGCGGTCGGACAGGATGATGATGTTGTAGCCGCCGGCGACAGCGGCTTCCGCCCGCTCGCACAGACGCTCGACGGCGCCCTGCATGCCGGCCGCGCCCTCGCTCGACCCGTAGGTGATGTCGATGGTCTTGGTGTCGAAACGGTCCTCGGTGTGGCCGATCGAGCGGATCTTTTCCAGATCGCCATTGGTCAGGATCGGCTGGCGCACTTCGAGCCGCTTGCGGCGCGAATTGCCGACCAGGTCGAAGATGTTGGGCCGCGGCCCGATGAACGAGACAAGGCTCATCACCAGCTCCTCGCGGATCGGGTCGATCGGCGGGTTGGTGACCTGGGCGAAATTCTGTTTGAAATAGGTGTAGAGCAGCTTCGACTTGTCCGACATCGCCGAGATCGGCGTGTCGGTGCCCATCGAACCCACGGCTTCCTGGCCGGTGGTCGCCATCGGCGACATCAACAGCTTGGTGTCTTCCTGCGTGTAGCCGAAAGCCTGCTGGCGATCGAGCAGGCTGACATCCTTGCGCAGCGCGCGCGGCTCGACCGGCTTCAGATCCTCGAGGATCAGCTGCGTGTTGTTGAGCCAGGTCTTGTAGGGATGCCTGGTGGCGATCTCCGACTTGATCTCCTCGTCGGAAATGATGCGGCCCTTGGCGAGGTCGATCAGAAGCATGCGGCCGGGCTGCAGCCGCCACTTCTTGACGATCCTCTCCTCCGGCACCGGCAGCACGCCGGCCTCTGACGCCATGATGACGCGGTCGTCGTCGGTGACGATGTAGCGCGCCGGGCGCAGCCCGTTGCGGTCGAGCGTGGCGCCGATCTGGCGGCCGTCGGTGAAGGCGACCGCGGCCGGCCCGTCCCACGGCTCCATAAGCGCTGCATGGTATTCGTAGAAAGCCTTGCGATCGGCATCCATCAGCTTGTTGCCGGCCCAGGCTTCCGGGATCAGCATCATCATGGCGTGGCTGAGGCTGTAGCCGCCCTGGAACAGGAATTCGAGCGCATTGTCGAAGCACGCCGTGTCGGACTGGCCGTCATAGGAGATCGGCCACAGCTTGGAGATGTTGTTGCCGAACAGTTCGGAATCGACCGAGGCTTGGCGCGCCGCCATCCAGTTGTTGTTGCCGCGCACCGTGTTGATCTCGCCATTATGCGCGACCATGCGGTAGGGGTGCGCGAGCTTCCATGACGGGAAGGTGTTGGTCGAGAAGCGCTGGTGGACGAGGATCAGCGCGGTCTCGAAACGCGGATCCGACAAATCCTTGTAATAGGCGCCGACCTGGTAGGCCAGGAACATGCCCTTGTAGACGATGGTACGCGCCGATAGCGACACACAGTAGGCGCCGATATCCTTGTTGTTGTTCTCGGCGTAGATGCGGCCGGAAATCACCTTGCGCAGCAGGTACAGCCTGGCCTCGTATTCCTCGTCATCTGGAATGTCCGATGTGCGGCCGATGAAGACCTGGCGATGGAACGGTTCGGAGGCCGCAATATCGGGCGCCTTCGACAGCGATGAATTGTCGACCGGCACGTCGCGAAAGCCGAGCAGCGGCAGCCCTTCTGACTGCGCCGATTCGGCGATGATCTCTTCGATATGGGCGCGCAGTGCCGCATCCTGCGGCATGAACCAGTGGCCGACGCCGTATTGGCCTGCCGCCGGCAGTTCGACGCCCTGGGCCGCCATCTCTTCGCGGAAGAAATGATCGGGGATTTGCACCAGCACGCCGGCGCCGTCGCCCATCAGCGGATCGGCGCCGACAGCGCCGCGATGCGTCAGGTTTTCGAGCACGAAGAGCCCGTCCTTGACGATCTGGTGCGACTTCACGTTCTTCATGTTGACGATGAAGCCGACGCCGCACGCGTCATGCTCATTGCGCGGATCATAGAGACCCTGCGCGGCCATGCCATTGGTGGTCAGGCCGTTGGTGGTCTGGCCTTCTTTGGTCAGAACGGTATTTTTAACGGCTGCCGCTTTCGTCTGCGCGGCCTGGCCGATAATCGCAGATGGCGTCAGTTCCGTCATCGTCCTGTCCTCCGCTCCGGCCCCTTGCACGTCTAGCATTTGGGGCGCTGGTCTACCTTGGGAAGCGACTGGCTTCCGCTCTCATTCTTGCGGCACGTCTTTTCGAAATCCTTGGCGGACCGTGCGGTGCACCGCCGGTTCGTATCCGGTATCGTACAGGCCACAGCCGAGCCGTCTACCCGTCGCTCGCGGCAACGGCCGGAGTGGCCTAAATGATACGCCAATCCAGCCTGACTTGTGCGACAAAATAAGACAGCACTACTGTCCTAAATTTTTATGTCAGAAATCCTGGGCGTACACAAGACCGATTCACCAAATTCTTGGACGTTTGGCGACAGAAAATTACGTCAGGCGCTGTTGAAACGAAATTTCGGTCCCGGCACTCCTTCGTGATCGCCTTTGGCTTTACCGCTTTTTCAGCCCTTGGCCCTTGCGCGTCAAACCCCGAAACGGCCATGGTCGCGCTCTTGTCGCAACCAGACTTTCTCAACTAGACAGGGACTTTCCTGATGTTCTTTGCATCCGACAACTGGGCGGGCGTCCATTCCAACATTGCCGCCGGGCTGTCAGCCAATGCCGGCGGCTTTTCGACCGCTTATGGCGATGGCGATCTCGACCGCGCCGTCTACCAGCGTTTCAGCGAGATCTTCGAACGCGAGGTCGCGGTGTTCTTCGTCGCTACCGGCACGGCGGCCAACTCGCTGTCGCTGGCCGCTTACAACAAGCCCGGCGGCATTTCCTTTGCGCACCGGGAATCGCATATCATCGAGGACGAATGCGGCGCGCCGGAATATTTCAGCGGCGGCTCGCGTCTCCATGCTGTCGACGGCCCCCTGGGCAAGATCGACCCGCACAATCTTGAACGCGCCGTCGCCCGTTTCGCACCCGAGATCGTCCATTGGGGACGCCCGACGGCCGTCTCGATCACCCAATCGACCGAAGTCGGCACAGTGTACGGGCTCGACGACATTTCCATCATTTCGGAGATCGCTAAACGCTTCTCCCTGCCGCTGCATATGGACGGCGCCCGTTTTGCCAACGCATTGGTCGCGCTTGAGACGACGCCGGCCGAAATGACCTGGAAGCGCGGCGTCGACATCGTCTCGTTCGGCGGCACCAAGAACGGCTGCTGGTGCGCCGAAGCCATTGTGCTGTTCGACCTCGACCGCGCCAAGGAGCTGTCCTTCCTGCGCAAGCGCGCCGCACAGCTGTTCTCTAAGTCGCGCTTCATCGCAGCGCAGTTCGACGCCTACTTCACGGACGGCCTGTGGCTGGACACGGCCCGTCATGCCAATGCCATGGCCGCGCGCCTGGCGGCTGCGATCGAGGATTCGGCAACGGCGAAGCTCGCCTGGTTGCCGCAGGCCAACGAGGTGTTCGCGGTGATGAAAAAGGCGGAAGCCGAAAGGCTGCAATCCGTCGGCGCAGCCTTTTACGACTGGCACAGGCCGCACGGCTTCGACGGCCATGTCGGCGAGGACGAGTTGCTCTATCGCTTCGTCACCAGCTTTGCCACGACTTCAGATGAGGTCGATCGCTTCGGCCAGATGATCGCCTGAACCCGCGAGACCGCGCCAATGACAAAGCCACCTCTCGGCTCAACCATGCGACTGGTTCGCCCGGCGCCAAACGTGCTCGGCTTCTACGATGGCCGCGTTGACGGCGTTCGCGCCTGGTCGGACGAGCCGAACTGGCTGGACGACGGCGCCTATGCCCTCGGCATCTGCACCTATGCGATCGTCGATGGTTCGCAGGCGCTTGTCTACGACACGCATATTTCGCTGCCTCACGCGCGCTTCATCAGGCAGACGCTCGAAGACATGGGCGCAACATCGATCCGGGTCGTGCTCAGCCACTGGCATGACGATCATATTGCCGGCAATGAGGTGTTTCAGGATTGCGAGATTATCGCCAACACGCTCACCGCCTCGGCGCTCGCGAACAACCGGGCCGAGATCGAAAGCGGTGTTCCACCGATCAAGCCTCTCGTGCTGCCGAACAGGACCTTCGAAGGCAGTCTTGACCTCGCCGTTGGATCGATCGCCGTCGAACTGCGTCAGGTCGAAATCCACAGCCATGACGGCACGGTGCTGTTCATGCCCGAAACCGGCCTGCTCCTGGCGGGCGACACGCTCGAGGATCCGATCACCTATGTCAGCGAGGCGGATTGGCTGGCGCAACATCTGGTCGATCTCGAACGCATGGCCGGCTGGTCGATAGACCGCATCTTGCCCAATCACGGCTCGCTCGAAGCGATTGAGCGAGGCGGCTACGACAAAGGCCTCATCGCCGCGACGCAAGCCTACGTTCAAAAACTGCTTCGCTGCCGGCGTGAGCCTGATCTTGCGAAGCAGGATCTGAAAACCTGCGGCGCCGACATATTCGCCACGGGCGCGGTCGAGTACTTCGCGCTGTACGAGCCCGTCCACCGGCAAAACGTCGAGGCCGTTCTCGCAACCGGCACCGATCGCTAAGCAAGGAAAGGCCGCGCCAAAAGCTCGAGGCCAAGCAAGATCAGGAAAACAAGAAACCAGCGCCGGAAGGTCGCCGGGCTGATCCGCTGCCGGAGCAACTGTCCGAGCCACATGCCGAGCAAGGCCGGCGCAACCGCCAGCGACGACATGGCGACATGCCCGACCTGGAACGCGCCGTGCGAGGCAAGGCCGGCAGCGAGCGCGATCGTCGACACGGTGAAGGACAGGCCGAGCGCCTGGATCAGATCGTCACGGCTCAAGCCCAGCGCCTGAATGTAAGGTACAGCGGGCACGACGAACACGCCGGTGCCGCCGGTGACGATGCCGGTAAGGAAACCGACGATGGGCGACGACCAGCGCTCGGCTGACGCGGGAACCGTCAACTGCCGCGCCAGCAGCGTATAGACGGCATAGACGATCAGCGCCGCCCCGAGGCCGGCCGTCGTCCATTTGACATTGTCGCTGGCCAGCAGCCATGAGCCGGCCAGCGTGCCGGCGACGATGCCGACCATCATCAGCCACAGCCGCCTGAGGATCCATCCGAAGCTCGGGCCGGCAAACAGCTGCCAGATATTGGTGACGAAGGACGGCACGATCAGCAGCGAAGCCGCGGCGACCGGCGGCATGATTGTGCCCAGCAGCCCCATCGCCAACGTCGGCAGTCCCATACCGGTAACGCCCTTGACGATGCCGGCCAGCAGGAAGGTCACCGCAATGGTTGCCGTTAGGGCCAGGGAAAAATCAGCCGAAAGATCAGACATCGCCCTTCATGGGAAGACGGCGCCCGCCGCAAAAGAGCCAGAACTCTTCGGTTGGGGTGACAGAGGCTGCGGCGAAAAAAAGCGGCGCCTCGCGGCGCCGCTTTCGTCTCGGGAGGAGACGCTTTCAACCTTGGGCGTTGTGACGCCGCCGTCTTGATCACGCGGCGTTCTTGGCCTCGATCTGCTTGGCGTTGGCCGAAGAGGCGGTAATCGCGATCTTGCGCGGCTTCAGCTCCTCGGGGATGTTGCGCTTAAGGTCGACGAAAAGCAGGCCATTCTTCAGGGTGGCGCCGACGACCTCGACATGGTCGGCAAGCTGGAAGCGGCGCTCGAACGAACGCGAGGCAATGCCGCGGTAGAGCAGCTCGGAGCCTTCGCCATTGCCCTCTTCCTTGCGCTCACCCTTGACGGTCAGCACGTTGCGGTGGGCTTCGATCGAAATCTCTTCGTCCGAGAAGCCGGCAACCGCCATCGAGATGCGATAGGCGTCCTCGCCGGTGCGCTCGATGTTGTAGGGCGGATAGGTCTGCGCGCCATCGGGCTGGGCCAGCGAGTCGAGCATGGTGAACAGGCGGTCGAAGCCGACGGTCGAGCGATAGAGCGGGGAAAAATCAACGTGACGCATGAGGTGTTCTCCTGTTGAGCAACATGTTTGCGTGTGGCCGGTGCGAAACCCTGGAAAGGCGTTTCGGGTGGACCAGCAGCCCCGACATCGGCGGCTGCATCCGACATTTGGGGAGCGCAAAAGCGCATTTCAAGGATTTTTGAAGAGCGCCAATCGAGGCGTCGATGAACGGCAGATGAACCGCTGCTTCGGCGCCCGTTCAGCCGGCCGGCGCTAGAGTGCCCCCAGGATAAAGAACCAGGCGGCGCCGGATGAAAGCGCCGCGACGAGGCCGACCGGGTGTAACGTCCCTTCCTCCCGGATCGACAGAGGCCGGAAGCACGCCGCCGCAGGCTGCTTCCGGCCTTGCTTGTCGTTCGTCCGCCCCCTTGGCGTCCTCCCTTTGCTTTTCATCCATTGGCGTCTATCACCATGCCGACGCCCTGCCGGGTGAGACACCACGAAGACGCAAGCGCCTAATGACGGATCTCTTCCATCCCACGCCAGGCAATCCGCCGCCGCAAAATGTCGCCGGCGGCTTTTTCACCACGCGCGACGGCAAGAAGATCCGCTACGGCCTGTTTGCCGCGGTCACCCGGCCGCTGAAAGGCACCGTCGTGCTGCTGCCCGGCCGCAACGAGTGCATCGAGAAGTATTTCGAAACCATCCGCAACCTGACCGACCGCGGCCTCGGCGTCGCCACGCTCGACTGGCGCGGCCAGGGCGATTCCGACCGGCTGATCGCCGATCCGCAACGCGGCTATGTCCGCTCTTTCTACGATTACACCGGCGACCTCGAACAGTTCTTCGAGGATATCGTGCTGCCCGACTGCCGCGGCCCGTATTACATCCTCGCCCATTCGATGGGCGCCGTGATCGCGCTGCTCGCGGCGCCGTCGATGGTCAACCGGGTGCGTCGCATGGTGCTGATTGCGCCTTTCCTGACGGTGCCCGACTCGCCCGTGTCGGCAAAAACCGCGCGCCGCGTCTGCTCGATATTGTGCTTTCTCGGCCTCGGCCGGCTCTACGCCGCCTGGGGTCCGCGTCCCAGGGAAACCCTGCCCTTCGCCCTCAACAAGGTGACATCGGACCCCGGGCGCTATCAGCGCAACACGAAAATCTACGAGCACTATCCGCAACTGGCGCTCGGCGGGCCGACGATCCGCTGGCTGCAGGCGGCAATCAAGGCAGGCGAAGCCATCAGTGAGCCCGACTTCATGGCCAGGATCCAGGTGCCGCTGCTGATGATCGCCGCCGGCGCCGATCAGGTCGTCTCGACCAAGGCCGTGGAAGCCTATGCCAGGCGTCTGCGTCTGGGCTCGCTGCTGATGATCGATGGCTCGAAACACGAGATCCTGCAGGAGGCCGATGTCTATCGCGAGCAGTTGCTCGCCGCCTTCGACGCCTTCATACCCGGCAACGGCGACCCGACAGCCTGATGCCGCCGGCGCTGCATGTTGCGGCGCCTTGAGCTTGCGTCGCCTGCTGACAGCCTACTGTCAGGAGCAGCGCCGGCAGCACCCAAAGAGCTAAAGATTCTGACAGCCGGTGCCGCCCCGGAATGCTCATCTCTCCGGGTCGAACCGAACGCCAAGGAGATGACGTCATGACCGAGAAAACCTGCGCTGCCTGCGATTGCCAGCTGGACGCCAACCCGATCCGCGTCAAGGTCGGCGGCAAGACCGTCGAGGTCTGCTGCGAGGAATGCGCGATTGCGCTGAACGAAGCCGGCGCCTCAGTGGCCGGCGCCGGCAACGGGGAAGCCTGAGCGATGCGCCCCGATCATGCGGCGCAATGCCTCGCACATCAGCCGACAACTCAAACCGCGACGTTCCGGCGGTCCTTGCGGACACAAGGCATCGCGGCGGCCAACTGGATCGGCCGTCAATTGGAAAGGCGCCGAAGCCGCCTTGCCTTGCTCGAAATGACCGACGAACAGCTCAAGGACATCGGCCTGTCGCGCAGCCAAGCTCACTGCGAATACATGCGCCGTTTGTGGGACTGAGCCATGGCCGTTACAAAGGGCCCGACAGGTGAAGTCTCCTGACAGGTTTGGACAGGTCAATCGCCTAATGTGCCGGAGCAGCTTTCGGTGCAAGGGTAGAATGCCACGGCCATGTCTCAGCTCACCATGTCGCAGTTCACGGTACAGACACTTCTGGACACCGGCACCGTCATGGTGAGGGATGTCCTCTGCAGCGGCGAATGCCGGCACAAGAGCGAAGAAGAGTGCACCGCTGCCACGCATCTTGTGTTTCCCTATCGCGGCGTCTTCGTGCGCCATGTCGGCCGCAACGATGCGGTCGCCGAAGCCAACCAGTTGTTGTTCTTCAACAACGCCGAAGGCTACCGGATCAGCCATCCCGTCGAGGGTGGCGATTCCTGCCTCGATCTCGTTGTCGAGGAGGCGCAACTGCAGGAGCTGACGCCGAAGGAGCAGTTGCGCTCGGGCAGCGCCGTGGCGTTTCGTCGTCAGCGCCGCCGCATCGACCCGCGGGCTCAGGCGCTGGTGGCGGTGCTGCGCCACAGCCTGAGCCGCAACATTGCCGAACGCTGGAGGCCGAAACCCTGGCGCTGACGCTGGTGCGGCGCTCCCTCGGCGAGCGCACCTCGCATGCCGCCGGCGCAAGCGCTGGCCGGCAGAAGCTGGTCGATCGCGCCAAGCTCGTCCTGTCCTCGGATCTTTCGCGGCGCTGGACGCTGGCCGAGATCGCCGCTGAAGTCGGGGTATCACCGGTTTATCTCACGCAGGTTTTCCAGCAGGTCGAGGCGATGCCGCTCTATCGCTACCATCTGCGCCTGCGGCTGGCGCGCGCGCTCGACCTGCTTGGCCGCTACGACAATCTGACCACGCTCGGCCTGGACCTCGGCTTCTCCAGCCACAGCCATTTCAGCTCAGCGTTCAGGCAGGTCTACGGGCGAAC
This sequence comes from Mesorhizobium sp. M0514, assembly GCF_040321145.1. Lineage (NCBI taxonomy): Bacteria > Pseudomonadati > Pseudomonadota > Alphaproteobacteria > Hyphomicrobiales > Phyllobacteriaceae > Mesorhizobium > Mesorhizobium sp. M0514. The sequence goes on along the minus strand of NZ_JAMYQZ010000016.1, from coordinate 3,971 downwards.
GCCGGCGGAATTCCAGCGCTCGATCAAGCCGCGCTGATCGGGTCGACTATCAGCCCCGCAGGGCTGCCATTGCAGCCGCGTGAAGCTCCGGCGTTGCGGCGGCCAGGATGTCGCCGCCCTTTTCCGCCGGACCGCCCACGAATGTGGTGACGACGCCGCCGGCCTTTTCGATGATCGGGATCAGCGCCACGATGTCGTAGGGTTTCAATCCGGGATCGGCGACGATGTCGACGCTGCCCGAGGCAATCATGGCAAAGGCGTAGCAATCGGCTCCGTAGCGGGCGAGCTGGATCTGTTTCTCGAACGCGTCGTAGCGGATGCGCGCCTCGCCCTTGAAAAGCGCCGGCGTGGTGGTGAACAAGGTCGCCTCGTCAAGCTTCGTCCTCTTGCGGGTCGACAGCTTCCGCGGCCCACCGGGGCCTTCGTAGTGGGAGCCGGAAGCGTTGGCGTAGAACAGCTCGCCGGTGAACGGCTGCGCCATCATACCGGCGACGGCGTCACCGTCGACCGTCAATCCGACCAGCGTTCCCCACACCGGCAGGCCTGAGATGAAGGCGCGGGTACCATCGATCGGATCGATCACCCAGACATGCCTTGAGGAGATGTTTTCGCTGCCATGTTCTTCGCCAAGGATACCGTGATCGGGATACTCAGCCGAGATCAGCGCCCGGATGGCGCGCTCGGCCTCGCGGTCGGCCTCGGTGACCGGGTCGAAACTGCCTTTTTCCTTGTTGGCCACCGCGCCCTGTGCGCGAAAACGCGGCAAGGTTTCAGCCGCCGCCGCTTGCGCGATCCGGCGCATGAAATCGATGCTGATGTCCACGTGATTCTCCCGCATTGCAGAGTGCCAACCCGGTCTGCAGGCACTTTCCCGCCAAAACAAGCCGGTTTATCGATTTTAGAGACATCAGCGTTGCCGAAATGTCACACATCGGCGCCATCGAAACGCATTTTCACATCAGAGTGAATTAAAAAAGCGTGGGATCGATTGACATTTGTGCATCGCACAATAAATTTGTTCTCGGACAGGTTTTCCTGTCCATGCCCTCCTTGGGCGTTTCCTCCCTAGACTTCGACCGTGTCGTGCAAACGATGCGGTCTTTTTTTACGCTGCGGGATGGCCAGCGCGGGATCTCATGAACAGCCGCCGCTCCGTGTCATTCGGCGGCCAGCGGCAGGTCTATGAAGTGGTGGTCGGGCATCGCCATCAGGTCGGCCGAAAAGCGCGCCATATCGTCGGCCAGCGCATCGAAGCCGGCCGATTTCTGGAACGTCCGCTCATTCATGTAGAGGCCGCGATTGACCTCGATCTGCAGCGCATGCAGATGGCGCGCCGGCCGGCCGTAATGCTCGGTGATGAAGCCGCCTGCATAGGGTTTGTTGTGGGCGACGGTGTAGCCCATGCCGATGAGCAGGCCGATCGCCGTCTCGGTCAGGGCTGCCGTGGCCGAGATGCCGAAACGGTCGCCGACGATGAAATCCGGCCGCAGGCCGCTGTCGCCCACCCTGATGCTCGCCGGCATCGAATGGCAGTCGATCAGCACGGCATAGCCGAACCTGGCATGGGTTCTGGTCAATAGCCGCTTCAGCGTCTCGTGATAGGGTTTGTAGACCGCCTCTATGCGCTGGACGGCCTCCGCCAGCGGCAGACGGCCGGAATAGATGTCGAGCCCCTCACCCACCAGCTTGGGCACGGTGCCGAGCCCGCCGGCAACGCGCGCCGAGCGGATGTTGCAGAAGGACGGCACCGGCTCGGCGAACATGCGCGGGTCGAGTTCCCAGGGTTCGCGATTGACGTCGAGGTAGGCGCGCGGAAAATTCGCCGCCAGCATCGGCGCGCCCAGCACCACCGCGCTGCCGAACAGCTCGTCGACATAGCAATCCTCGGAGCGGCGGATGGCGTTCCGGTCGAGCCGCGCCATGGCCAGGAAGCGGTCTGGATAATAGCGGCCGCTATGCGGTGAGTTGAAGACGAAGGGAACGCGCTGCTCGGCGCCCGATCGGATTTCGAAGGGTGGAACGACCGAAAAATCTTCGGCTGCCGTCGTCAATTTGAACGAACCCGGAAACAGCAATGCATCATGATGGGAAACTGCCACCTCATCGGCCGCATGTCCAGCATTTCGGCATGTCAGGAACCCCGTCAAATCAGGATTAATGCCGCCAACGTTCACTTGATGTTTACCGTCAGCTCCTCATATACAGGATGGTTAACGGGCTTGCCGGACGGCAGGCTTGGCTGGGGTGATTCGGACGGGACAAGATGGCACGCATTCTGCTGGCGGAAGACGACGACGACATGCGCCGGTTCCTGGTCAAGGCACTGGAGCGGGCCGGCTACCACGTCAGCGATTTCGACAATGGCGCCAGCGCCTACGAGCGGCTGCGCGAAGAACCTTTCTCCCTGCTGCTGACCGATATCGTCATGCCGGAGATGGACGGCATCGAACTCGCCCGCCGCGCCACCGAGATCGATCCCGACCTGAAGGTGATGTTCATCACCGGTTTCGCGGCCGTCGCGCTCAACCCCGATTCCAAGGCGCCGAAAGACGCCAAGGTGCTGTCCAAGCCCTTCCACCTGCGCGATCTCGTCAACGAGGTCGAAAAAATGCTGCAGGCCGCCTGAAGCACGCACAGTGTGATCTCGCCGCTTCGTCGGCGGCGCGACAAAACGAGCCTTTCTTTCCCTTTCCGGCTATTGACGCGCTGGACCAAAAATGGTGTATGCGCGGCTTCGGATGGGCGTGTAGCTCAGCGGGAGAGCACTGCATTGACATTGCAGGGGTCACAGGTTCAATCCCTGTCACGCCCACCATCCTTTCAATAACTTAGCCAAGCCCGTTTTTGGCTGACCCCTTCGACGACTTAGCCGGTAAGGCGGCCACCGCTTGTGGCAGCCGCCTCGTGTTTGTGGACATTCTAATGCATGGCGCTCAAAAGTGGCCCCGGTTTTGAGACGACGACATGCATAAAAACAAAGACCTAAAGCGCGTCGTCTGAGTCCGTTCAAACGCGACGCGCTTTAGACGTGGTGCGGGCTTAGCGTCCTTGAAGGCGCAGGCTCGATGCCGTCCTCCATAAGAATATCCTTCTTGCGAGCGAACGCGACGAAGACGCCTCGTGCTGTCTCGGGTTCCACATCGCCAATCAGAGCGGCTTTGCAAGCGCGAATAGCAGCTCTCTGCTCCGGGCTGTTGCCACACCATTCGGATGCGAATTGATAGGCATCTGCGACCGTGTTGAGTTGGCGGGGAAAGCCCAATCCCACCCACACCCGGACCGGCTTTTCAAAAGGTTTCGATAGCATCATGACCTCCTTTCCTAATGCATGTCACCCAGAAGTATGCCGCGGTTCTGGGACAACGACATGCATCAAAACAAAGACTTAAAGCGTGTCGCATGAATCCGTTTCGCGACGCGCTTTAGGCAGTCACTCCTCCGCCTTCGCCACCTCTGCCCATCATCCACGGCATTGTCTTGGATACTTCCTCAAGGATTCTGGCTGCTTTCGCAAAACCGCTGAACGCGTCTCTGGCTGCGGAAAGCGGATAATCGCTATCGAAAGCTCGCTGGCAGGCCCGCAATGCGGTTTGGTGAATGGGGCCGCGCCTGTCCTTCGGCCATTCATAGAGGAACTCCAGAGCGTCCTCGAGACACGTGATTTCCTGAACAAGGTTGTCGCCGCTTTTCACGAAAACGGCGCTGTCAAACATCCGATCGTTCATATGATCCTCCAAATTGAACGAACCATTGAGTTTCATGGTTTGCGCGGTCCAGGCCAACTGCAGGCGCGCGACAGAGGCGCGCCAGTACGTCCTGCAGTGATCATCTTCGTTTCTCCGCAATCACAGCCTCCCGGCCGGAACCGGGAGGCGGACCCGCAGTTCAAAGTGTGACAGATCGACAGGATTACGCGGCTTTACGCGCGCGGTCCGTGTCTTGCGTGATCTGAGTGGCGGCCGTCGGCGTGT